>CAUPUT010000157.1:0-4399 GCA_963514615.1 uncultured Treponema sp. | reverse complement strand
ACTATCCGATTCCGGGTAACGACGACGCCATCCGCTCAATTTCGTTGTTCACTCAAATTATTGCAAATGCCGTTATCGAAGCTGATAACGAAAGCGGCCTCAAGATTATCGAAAATCTTCAGGACGGTGACGAAGGATTCAGCGATTCCAATATTGACCCATATCAAGACCGCGAAGATGAGGAAATTACGGATTATTCTAATTATACTCCGTCTGAAAAGAACGAACGTGAAGAAGATACGGATGACAGCAGCAGCTCTTTAATCGATGAAGATGAGCTGTACGGCGACCGCTAAAAAAAGGAGAAAACAGTTATGGAAATAAAAGCATCTGATGTAAAGGCGCTGCGCGAAAAAACCGGCGCCGGTATGATGGAATGTAAAAAAGCCCTGCAGGAATGTAACGGTGATGCAAAAGAAGCGGAAAAATACTTAAAAGAAAAAGGCCTTGCCGCTGTTGAAAAGCGTGCAAGCCGCGCGACCAGCGAAGGTATCATCGTCGTTAAAACCGCCGATTCTAAAGCAGTGATGGCGGAATTAACCTGTGAGACCGACTTTGTTGCGAAAAATGCCGATTTTATCGCAGTCGGCGATAAAATTGCAGAAACAGCCCTCGCAAAAGGCTATACCGATGTTCAACAAGAATTGAGCGATATGGTACTCGACCTTGCCACACGCGTACGCGAGAATATGGGCTTACGACGCTTAACAGCCGTACAAGCGGGCAGCGACGAATACATTGCTCATTATGTTCACTCCGACAAAAAAACCGGCGTTATCGTCATGTTAAAATCCGATAACTCTGCGGTATTTACCGATAAAGCATTTCAGGAATTTGCGTATGACTGCTGTCTGCATGCAGCGGCATTTACCCCGCTCTATGTAAAGAAAGAAGATGTCGATGCTGCCTATATCGACGAACAGCTCGAAGTATTCCGCGGACAGGTTGCCGAATTGCAGAAGCCTGACAATGTAAAAGAAGGAATCGTAAAAGGAAAGCTCAATAAACACTTAGCCGAAATCTGCTTCCTCGAACAAGCCTTTGTTAAGGATGATAAGGTGTCCGTAGCGGCAAAGATGAAAGAAGTAGGAAAGCAGCTCGGTGCGAATATCAGTCTTTCAAAGCTTGTGCTGTGGCAGCTTGGCCAATAGAGGGCGGATATGAGCGATATTCATAGTATCTATGAAGACAAAATGAAGAAGTCGATTGCGGCGTTGAAGGATGATTTTAACGGACTTAGGACAGGCCGCGCTTCTGCTTCTTTGTTTGATAAAATACGGGTTGACAGCTACGGGCAGCCGACACCGCTCAATCAAGTGGCGTCTATTTCTATTCCGGAAGCCCGCTTAGTGGTTATTCAGCCGTGGGATAAGTCGCTGTTGGGGGAAATCGAAAAAGCCATCCTTAAATCGGAGCTTTCTCTCAATCCTGCCAATGACGGTAAACTTATCCGTATCGCAATTCCGCCGCTTACCGAAGAACGCCGAAAAGAGCTCGCAAAACAAGCGAAGAACTTTGCCGAACAGTGCCGCGTTGCAATCCGCAATATCCGGCGCGATGGAATTGATGATGCAAAAAAACAGCAAAAAGAAGGACTTTTAAGTGAGGATGCGTTAAAAGCAGCTGAAGAAAAGTTCCAAAAAGCAACGGATGCTCATATCAACGATATCAATAAGCTCCTTGCCGAAAAAGAAAAAGAGATTATGGAAGGTTAATGACAGTGCAGCATATTGCCGTCATCATGGACGGCAACGGGCGATGGGCCGAGCAGCGGGGATTAGCTCGTACAAAAGGACATCAAGAAGGACTGGAAGCAGCGAAACGGATTGTCAAGGCTGCCTCCGATTTGCATATACCGTATATCACTCTGTATGTATTTTCAACGGAAAACTGGAAACGTACGGAGGAAGAAGTCGGTTTTTTGATGGGCTTGATTCAAAAGCATCTCCGCGCCGAGCTCGCCTTTTATGCTGCAAACAATATTAAGGTAAGACATATCGGTGATGCGGCCGCTTTGCCGCGTCCAATTCAAACGGAAATCGCCGATATAACGGAAAAAACGAACCATTACACGGGAACAACCGTGCAGTTAGCCATCAACTACGGCGGAAAAGATGAAATTGTCCGTGCGATAAAAAAATTGAGCGCGGCACAGCTTGAAACACTTACGGAAGAGTTTTTTGAACAGCTGCTCGATACGGCGGACGTTCCGCCCGTTGATCTTGTTATCCGCACCGGCGGAGAAAAGCGGTTAAGCAATTTCTTATTATGGCAAACTGCGTATGCCGAATTTTACGGTACGGATGTTTTGTGGCCGGATTTTACACCCGCCCACCTGATGGAAGCCTTAGACGCTTACGGTAAACGCAGACGGCGCTTCGGAAGGATCGTATGAAAAAGATTATTGAACGGATAATAGTGTTTGTTGTCGGCTTGCCTCTTATAATCGGTTCGGTATATTTTTTGCCGTATCAGCATTTTTTTGTGCTGCATCTTGAAATATGTATCGTTACGGCTCTTTCGATTATAGAAATCCGTGCTATGTTTTCCCGCAAGATTGCCATGTATTCTACACCGGTTGTTTTATGTGCCGGATTGATTGTCCCTGTTGCCGCATACCTTCATACGGTTGGGCTTTTTTCCCGCATCGGGATGGTTGTAACCGGTATCGGTGCACTCTATTTTATCTTCTTTGTTGAAACATTTTATTCATTTTCAAAACCGTTTGAAAAAAGTATCCAGCGTGTGTGTTCTGCAGTATTTGTCATTTTTTACCCGGGACTTTTGCTCAGCTTTATTTCCGCGATGACACGCTGGCCGTCCGCCTCGAATATTATCGCAGTATTTTTGCTGATGGTTTTTTTGTGTGATTCGCTTGCATGGCTTTTCGGTATATTGTTCGGGAAAGGAAACCGCGGCTTTGTACCGGCGAGCCCGAATAAAAGCATCGTCGGCTTTATCGGCGGACTCATCGCCGCGACGGCAGCGGGGTTTCTGGCTTTTAAATTGTTCCCCTCTGCTTTCGGAAAAAGTTTAAACGGTTCGTTGATAACGGGTTTCTGTACCGGATTAGCCGCCATCGTTGGCGATCTGATTGAATCTATTTTTAAACGTTCAGCCGAAGTAAAAGATTCCGGAGCGCTCATACTCGGACGCGGCGGAATCCTTGACAGTGTCGATTCTATTCTGTTTGCTGCACCGGTGTTCTACCTTTGCTATCGGTTTTTCGTTGGAATATAAGAGAAGAGCATCTCCAAAAAACTGCACAGGTCGGAATATGAAAAAAGTAATTGTGCTTGGAGCAAGCGGAACAATCGGACAAAACGCTATCGATATTATACGCCGCTTCTCAGACCGTTTTGAACTTGTCGGCATTTCCGTGCATACAAAGACCGATGTGTTGGATGCCTTACGTGCCGAATTTCATTTTCAGGATTTTGCGGTAACGGATTCCGCCGCTGCCACAGGGTATGATATAAAACATCACAGCCTTGAACGGTTTTTAACCGAAACCCCCGCCGATATTGTCGTGAACGGTATTGCGGGGGCGGCGGGATTATCGGCATCCCTCATTGCAGTTCGGACTCATCGAACACTCGCGCTTGCAAATAAAGAAAGCATTGTGATGGCGGGGCGCCTTTTGCAGAAAGAAGCCGAGAAGTATCATTCCCTTATTATTCCGGTTGATTCCGAGCATTCGGCCATTTACAGCTTAATAGGCGCTCATGGACGGGAGACTGTTGAACGTCTGATTATTACCGCTTCAGGCGGCCCGTTCAGAACATGGACAAAGGAACGTATTCAAGAAGCGACGCTGCAGGACGCGCTGAAACACCCGACGTGGACAATGGGCGCTAAAATTACCATCGATTCCGCCTCCCTTGCCAATAAAGCTTTGGAAGTAATCGAAGCGGTGCATCTTTTTGATATGTCTGCCGACCGTATTACCGTTGCGGTGCATCCGTCGAGTATCGTGCATTCGATGGTGCAGCTTACCGGCGGCGAAGTGTATGCGCAGCTTTCACCGCCCGATATGCGAAACCCTATTTTTGCTGCACTCAGTTATCCTGAAGAGCCGCCGCCCTATCTTGCGCCGCTTGATTTTACCAAGCCTTTAGACCTGCACTTCGAGCCGCCGCGGACGGAAGATTTCCCGATGTTATCGCTCGGCTTTACCGCCGCCCGTAAAAAGGCAGGGTATCCGATCGCATTCAACGCGGCCAACGAACAGGCAGTCGCAGCGTTTTTGCGCAATCAAATTCGATTTGTGCACTTAGCGGAGATTACCGCACGGGTGATGCAGGAAGATTGGAGCGCCGCGCCGAAGGATATTACGGAGGTTATGCGCATCGACGAATCCGCCCGCCGCCGCGCAGACGCCTTGATAAAGTTTATTTTA
>CAUPUT010000156.1:0-4421 GCA_963514615.1 uncultured Treponema sp. | reverse complement strand
AGCCGGTAAAGCCGGAAATAAAGACGCGGGTCTTATCGTGTTCGGCAAGATATTCGCACTGATGCGGGTCGGCGGTTGGAATATAATACGCGTCGAAGCCGCATTCCGCCATTTTATTACGTAATACGTTAATACGTTCAGCTATTGTCATAGTGATCTCCTTCTATAGTCCTGCGTACATACGGCGCAGCAGCTGGTCTATTTTATGCCCGTAAGCGGGATCCGATGCCCACGTTCCGGCAAGGTTATAAATATGCGGCGCCTTGCCTTTCGGGTTTACGTAACGGTAACGAGGATCTACGGCAGGAAGGTTGAGCGGTTCGGCGCTGGCGTATGCTTTTAGATGCTGAATATGCGCTCTGACTCCCGTTTGCTCGTCGGGAAACACCAACCCCGGATTTTCGGCATTGATGGCGCCGAGTCCGCAAAAATTGTTCATGTCTGCGGTTACCAATCCGCCGAACCGTAAAAAGCCGGTTTCCAAACACATCTGCACAAAAGCGATATCGGCATTTATCCCTTCAGCTGAGGATTCTTTTACATAATACGCTGCCAACCGTTCGACTTTTTTCTGATCGACTTCTCCCGTTTGCGTTACGGCAGTTTGCGTTAAAAAGAACGAAACGAGCTGTTCCTGTGTCATGCGTCCGGTACCCATAATCGCTTTAGGAATGGACGGCGGAACCGACCTGCATGAAAAGCAAAGCAATACTGCAAGCAGGGTAATAAGGAGAAAAGGATGGTTAAAAAAACGCTTTATGCGAAAGGGTTTGGCATTCATACGGTTGGCATTACTCCCATTCGACAGCCTCTAACATATTTTGTTTAGGGGATATTCTCTGCCGTTTTTTGACATTGATAGTATTAATCCATGCTAATATGATTAATTAATGTCCAACTATCCTAGCATAGCAAATTTCACGCGGTTTTGCAATTAGTTGCAAAGTTATATTACACAGTTATTTTAATTTGTGTACTGAAAATTGTTGATATTTTAGTTTTTGTATAGTATAATCCTTTTGCGGACTATGAATCAGTTTTTTAGAAGTTTCCTTGTGATGTAGAGGTTGGTAAACAAGTGGATAAAAAAGAAGTCATAAAAAAAATCATAGAGAAGTCCGACGGTATTGCTAAGGCTTCTGATTTTGTTTCTGAGAGCCTTTCCCATTACGATGTCACATATTTATGCAAGAAAGGCTATATTGAACGCGTTAGGCATGGCTATTATCAGCTTTCGGAACAAAAAGATATAAAAGAAGAACGAGTGCTTGCGGCACTTCTACCTGAAAGTATTGTCTGTGTGGAGTCAGCGCTGTTTTACTACAACTATAGCGACTTTACACCGAGGCAATGGTCGATTGCCGTTCCACGAACATTTTCACGTACAAAGTTAAAGATTGATTCTCTTGCTATAAAAACCTATTTTGTACAGCTTGCTCATTTTGAAATCGGAAAAACAAGTGGAGATTTTGGCGGTATACAACTTGCTGTTTATGACCGTGAACGCACTATTTGTGACTGTTTTAAATATCGAACAAAATTGGATAACGAAATGTTTAACAATGCCCTCAATGCATACGCTGCTGATGAAAAGAAAAATTTGAGTAATCTTTCAAGATATGCAAAAGAAATGCATGTCTACAAAAGATTGATGGATGTAATGGAGGTGTTACTTAATGGCTGATATTGCAGCTTCCGTTCTTGCACGGCTCAAAAACAAGGCTCTCGAAAGCGGAAGAAGTTATCAGCTGTGTCTTCAGCTCTTTTGCCAAGAGGAATTTCTGCGCCGTTTGGAAAAATCAAAATATGCCGAGAATCTCGTACTAAAGGGCGGTTTGTTTCTCTATTCTCTTACAGAGTTTGACAGCAGAGTTACGATGGATGTAGACTTTTTGCTTCGGAAAATACCTAATACGCCGGAACAGTTGAAATTTATTTTAGAGGAAATTATCGTTGTTTCTACAGATAATGATTTTGTAAGTTTTGAGATAAAAGATGTTGAACCGATTGCCGTTACCAAAAAATACTCAGGCATTGGAGCCTCAATTCTCGCTCGCATTAGAAATATTAAAATAAGATTTAGTGTTGATTTCGGTGTGGGGGATGTTATTGTTCCAAAACAGGAAAAGCGCAGAATTCCGACCCAACTTCCTGATTTTGTATCTCCGACAGTAAATACCTACTCCATTGAAACCGTAGTGGCTGAAAAAATCGATGCCGTTCTGAGTCTGATGGAGTTTTCCAGCCGGATGAAGGACTATTATGATATTTATTATATTGCCAACAAGTTTGATTTTGACGGTCAGGTATTGTCAGAAGCTTTAAGGGAAACCTTTGCCAATCGTAACCACCTCTTTACTGTTGAACAGTTTAAACAGGTAATGAATTTTGATAATGATGCAGCAATGCAGAAGAAGTGGGGCGCCTTTACGCGTAAGATTAACGTTAAAACGGATGATTATGGTACAGTGCTTAATACAATAAAAGTTTTCTTGGCAGCTCCGTTCCTGTCAGCTATCGAGAGTACGGAGTACACTAAGCAATGGTCGGCTTCTTCTTGTGAATGGATTTAACATAGGAGACTATAAGACCCTTTAGCTGTGAGCTGTTGCCTCAGCTAAAAGGTCTTTTCATACGCTTCTTTTACTCCCATTCGATGGTGGCGGGCGGTTTGGGCGTAATGTCGTACACCACGCGGTTGATGCCTTTGACTTCGTTGATGATGCGGAGGGTGATCTTTTGCAGCAGCGGATACGGAATTTCCGCGACCTCAACCGTCATCGCATCGACGGATGTTACCGCCCGTATCGCAATGAGGTTGTCATATGTTCTACCGTCGCCCATAGCGCCGACCGTGCGGACATTGGGGAATACGGTAAAATACTGCCAAATAGAATCCGCCAAGCCCGCCTGCGCAATCTCTTCGCGGAGGATGGCATCGCTTTCGCGCACCAAATGCAGCCGTTCGGGAGTGATTTCTCCTAAGATGCGCACTGCAAGTCCCGGGCCGGGGAAGGGCTGCCGCTTAACCAGTTCGTCGGGAATACCAAGCGCCGTGCCGAGCGCCCGCACCTCGTCCTTAAACAACATCCGCAGCGGTTCAATCAGTTCCTTAAAATCGATATTTTCGGGAAGTCCGCCGACATTGTGATGGGATTTTATGACTGCCGCTTTTTTACTGCCGCCGGATTCAATAACATCGGGATAGATGGTTCCTTGTACCAAAAAGTCAACCGTACCGATTTTTTTCGCTTCTTCTTCAAAAACACGGATAAATTCTTCACCGATAATCTTCCGCTTGCGTTCGGGTTCGGTTACTCCGGCAAGTTTTTTTAAGAACCGCTCGGAGGCATCCACATGGATGATGTTAAGACCGAGTGTTTCACGGTATGTTTTTAATACCTGTTCCGCCTCATCTTTGCGTAAAAGACCGTGATCGACAAAGATACAGGTGAGTTGATCGCCGACAGCCTTATGCACCAGTACCGAAGCGACGGAGGAATCAACTCCGCCCGACAGAGCCGATATAACCTTTTTGTTTCCGACCTTCCGTTTTATTTCCTGAATAACCGAATCGGCGGCGGTTGCGGCGTTCCATACTTCGGTACATCCGCAAATGCCGCGCACAAAGTTTTTGAGCATTTGCGTGCCGTATACGGAGTGTAATACTTCGGGATGGAATTGTACGCCGTAGCACCCGCGTTCGGTATTCGCCATTGCGGCGATAGGACAGTTATCCGTTTTCGCAATGGTTGTAAACCCTTCGGGAAGGGCGGATACGCTGTCGTTATGGCTCATCCACACGATGGAGTCCGCCGGGCAGTCCTTCCAAAGCGCTGCATCCGCCGCATCTTTGCCGGTGTAGAGCTTTGTCTTACCGAATTCGCTTTTTTCTGCCGGCTGCACTTTTCCGCCGAGCAAATAGGTCATCAGCTGCATTCCGTAGCAGATACCCAACACCGGTACCCTTAAGTTGAATATTTCACGATTGCAGGTTGCCGCATCATCGGCATACACGGAGTCGGGCGCTCCGGATAAGATGATTCCTTTTAAATCACTACTTTGTATGCGGGAAAGTTCTGCATCGAAAGGAAGCACTTCACAATATACTCCGCATTCGCGGACACGGCGGGCAATGAGCTGGCTATACTGCCCTCCGAAATCAAGAATAATAATTTTTTCTGTGCGCATAGCGTACTATATCAGTGTATGACTTGTTAGACAAGCCGCACAACGTCTGATGTATTTGCCTTTAGCCGTCTCTTTTATTTGCAGAATAGCCTCCAATATGATATAGTAGAATCCTCTTTTGAGAGGTTTTTTTGCCCTTTCAAAGTGTGTTTATTCCTTATTTCATTACGTATCCGGAGGTTGTATGTCAAATTTTTTATCGGTTAAAGATTTTATCGCTCAACAAAAAG
>CAUPUT010000155.1:0-4496 GCA_963514615.1 uncultured Treponema sp. | reverse complement strand
TCTGTTCACATGATGAAAAGGCAGTGTTTTCACTGATTACCTCGTTTACTTCGAACTTTTTATCCTGTGTAAATCAATTCGGATACGGCTGCTCATACTACAAGCTTCTCGGCGACGGCGCTTTGGTCATCTGGGATGAAACGACACCGACAACGTTGGGTGAAGCGATTATGGTATTTCAGACTTATACCGAATTCCTCGGTGAAGAACTTTTCAGCCCCTATCCCGAATTAGGACTTGGGGGGGCTTTGGTAATGGAAAAGGTCTATAAGTATGAAATTTCTGCAGAAGCCTCTGCCTTAAAATATCGAGACTATGTCGGTTACGGCATAAACCTTGCATGTCGGTTACAGGGTCTTGCACGCAAGTCGGAATTGATTATCAATAAAAACCTTGCAAACCTCAATGCTCTGACGACAGTAATTAAGGATGCACCTGCACTGGTTGAAGAAGCCAAACGATTAAAAGGGGTCTTTCCCGAAGATAAACAACCGCTATACTTTTATACGGGAGTAAATCCGTCAAATACTTTCGGATTATAATGATTATCAGAGCACCCGGTATCGGAAATGTTTCATAGCCTTGTCCTAATCACTCTTAGGTAAAAACAATCTGTTCCGATAATGTTTCCAGCGCCGCTTGAGGTGTACCGTTAAAAATATCGACAGACTGCATTGCCGTGTGGATAAATCGAGAAACGGCAGCGTATTGCTCTAATTCCTGCGGTGTACATCTACCGGTATGAATACTCTCTTGTAAAAAAGCGATAACCGCTTCTAAAAAAAGTCCATATATTCGGCGCGGTTTACAGTTATTGAGCAGTTTCAACACAACGGCGATCGAAGGCTCGTAAGCAGCAGGGTGTTCAACATGGTAAGCAGTAAGCGTTTGAAAAAGCATTGTAGCCGTTGTTTTTTGCCCCTCTCCCCTATTCAGACAGTATTCCCAAAAAACCGCGGCGGCTTCCTTAAAGTGTTCGGGGGCGACCGGCAAAAAGCTCTGCAAGTACGAAACAATGCGGATCGGTTGAGTCGGAGATAAAGCTGCACAAAAATGCGTGTCGCGGAATACCCGTTCAATCACTGCCTGTTGGTGCTTAGCTTCCCGTTCGATAAACGAATAGGTTCGTACGCGGGATAAAATAGTAGCAATAACGGCAGCACGGCGTGTTGTTGTTAAAATAAAAACCGCATATTCGGGAGGTTCTTCCAATATCTTTAAAAATGCGTTTCGGGCGGATTCCTGCATTTTATCCGCATTTTCAATGATCAATACCTTTTTTTTACCGGCAGGCATTAACCGTACCCATGCGGACGCTTTCCGTACTTGATTAACGGGAAGCGTGTCATACATACAATCTTCTTGTAGTTTTTGGCAAAGATCGGCGATTTTTTCGGTCTGTTTTTCCGTTTTTTTCACTTCTTCTTCCGATATGCTTTCCATACTACCATATTGACCGATAAGATCGGATAAAGATTCTTCTATGTCAGCGAGAATCGGAGCCGCTTTAATAAAACGAGCTTCATCAGTATCCCATAGACGGGAATCAAATCGGGAAGTAAGCTTGCGTACGGCACGAATAAAAAGGTATCGTGCGGCCGTAGTCTTTGCAGTACAGAGCGCATGGGCGGCTGCTTTTGTTTCCAACACGGCATCTCGTGTTCCGAGGATTAAAAGATCGCTTGTCGATAAATCTTTGTGGCGTTTGCAGGATTCACAGGTACATGTCCAGCTGCCGGATTCGATACATGAAAGAATACGCGCAGTCTCTAGCGCAGCGGTGAGTTTACCGCTTGCCTCCGGTCCGGTAAAGAGCAATGCCGGCGGTACATTAGTCTGTTGCAATTCATCGCTGAGCAATTGAATAATCGGCTGTCCGAGTACATTTTCAAACATATACCCTCTCTCAGGGCAATCGTATCAGACCATTTTTTTAATCTCCCCGCAAAATCAGGAGGCCGTTCAAGCAGAATTGAACCTCTTCGCGGTTCAAATGCTTGCCCAACCTCCTGATTTTGCGATTTATATTTATTCGTCTGATGCGTTTGCCCTTCTCAAAAAAAATGAAGTGCGAAATTTTAGACAAAATTTCGCACAAGTGGCAAGTAACCGTTCAAATATTTTCAGTACGGTTGCCATGGTATTTTTCACCTTAGATACCGTTTCTGATTATCTGTAATACATTGTCGCTGTCTACCGGAAGCGGCGCCAGTATTCGTACGACTATACTGCGGGCTATAAGTTCATCAACATTAAAAAACGGTTGGAGTTGCAGAATAGCTACTAAAATAATAAGGACAATATATGCTTCAAAAATACCTAAAAAGAAACCGAGGGCATGATCAAGGCTATTTAAAATTTCATTATTGAAAACAGCGGATACAAGCATTTGTAGCAGTTTAACGGCGATAAAGACTACGATAAATATCATAAAGAAAGCAATCAGCTTCATTGCCATTGGGGAAAGCCCACTCACCTTTGTGTGCAAAGAAAGCGGACGGTAAAACCAAAAAGCTGCTGCGATTGCAAGCAAAAAAGCTGCCATCGAAAAAAATTCGTCGATAAAACCCCTGACGGTAACTTTAATAATGACAATAATACTGATAATCAATAATATCGTATCAAGTATGTTTATGCTCATTCCGTTATCCGTTGTTGTAAAAGATGTGCAATTTTAACTGCCGACTTTTCGCCGGTAAGAGCGGCTGAAGCTTGAGCCATCGCTTTTAGCTCTTCCGGATTTTCTACAAGATGAGTCAATGCGCTGCAAAGCGCAGTTGATGTTGCATCTTTAGAATGAAGCGTAATAGCTGCTCCCCGCTCTGTAAAAAAACCGGCATTTTCAATTTGATCGCCGCGGCTGCTGCCTTTTTCAAGCGGCAGCAAGATCATCGGTTTTCCTGCCGCCGCAGCTTCCCAGATGGTATTGGCACCTGCGCGGGACATCACAAGATCGGAAGCGGCGAGCACATCGGGCATTTGTTCGACGATAAAAGGAAACGGTTTATATTGATCGCTCAAATCAGGCCGTTTTTCCTTTAGCTGTCTTTTAATTCGTTCCCCTTGCGCACGGTGCTGAACGCCGGTTTGGTGTACGATAAAAAAAGATTCCGCAAGAAATAGGATCGTTTGCTCTACCAATACATTAATTTGGAGCGCACCGAGACTTCCACCTTGTATAAATAGAATCGGCTTATCTCCGGTATATTGAATAAATGCTTTTCCTGCATTCGCATTGGCTTCATAAAAACGCATCCTAACAGGGTTCCCTGTAACGACAATCTTTCGTTGCACGGAAACCGGAAAAAAGTCGACTGTTTTTGCATAAGACACAAAAATTTGAGCGGCAAATCGGGTGTTTATTTTTGTAGCAAGTCCGGGAGAAAAATCACATTCATGTGTAATAACCGGAATTTTTAAACACCGCGCGGCGGCGCACGGCGGCACCGATACAAAGCCTCCTTTGGAAAACACAAAGCAAGGTTTCAGCCTTAAAAGGATAATCAACGAGGCAAAAAAGCCTCCGATGATCTTAAACACATCGATAAGGTTTTCAAGGCTGAAATATCGTCGAAGCTTCCCTGCCGGAATTCCATAAAACGGAATATTCGCACTACATACATAAGATTGATCGGTACCGTTATTTGAACCTATCCAGACAATCGATACGTCTGTTTCTTTTTTTAATACTTCTGCAACGGCAATACCGGGGAAAATATGCCCCCCCGTACCGCCGCCGGTAAATACGACACAGCTCATAACCAAAGAAGTATATCAAAAAAACAACCGTGATACAATCATAAAAACACAGGTCTAAAATCTTTCGTTTTTGAAAGATTTTCCCTACAGTAAATACGCGTACTGCGTCTTTACCGCATTGATAATCTGCAAGAGCTCTTTGGGAAGAGCGGTTTCCGTTGCAAGCGTGATGTCGCGGACTTCTCCGGAGAGCCGCACCCTGCATCGGCTGCGTGTATCATCAAGATAGAGGAAGCCTTCATTTGTACTGTCGAGGAAATCTTTTTCCGAGTGGAACAGCGTGAATTTATCCTTGTACGGGGCGCTCTCGTAAGGGCAGAATGTCGCACAGTTGCCGCACTCGTTACACATACCGTCCACGTGAACAATCTGCTTCATACGCATACCGGGCACCGTGAGCGCAAGGTTCGCACGGTTCGGGCACACATCGACGCAGGACTCGCAAACAGTCGAGCATTCCAAACAGCGGACGCTTTCTTTCGTAACGCCGTCGGAGGCGGCAAGGTTCATCGGCATTAAAATTGCCCGCTTTGAATACGCCGATTCGGTAACAGGGTTGTAGTTCAGTGTTGTAAACTGCGCCGTCCACGCCTGCGCCTTTACCGATTCGATAATCGCCTTCGCCGCTTTGGTTGCATTGGCAATAGCCTGTACAACCGTGGCAGGCCCCGCAGCGCAATCTCCGATGACATATACATTTTTCACATTCGTTTCAAACGTAGCGGGATTGTATTGCG
>CAUPUT010000154.1:0-4518 GCA_963514615.1 uncultured Treponema sp. | reverse complement strand
AGTATTCTTTAAATCACGTATCGGAACTATTTGCGGCATAACTATCCCTCTATGGTATGATAGTACCACAATAAAGCCGTATTGCCTATGAAAGATTATAGGGCACCACTAAAAACTCAGGTATAGTTTTTAGTGGTGCCCAAAAGATTTCTTGGCTTCGGCGTCGGTATATGGCGTACTTTGCACAACAACAGAGTATTACAACCTTCGCACAAATAAACAAAAACTTCATTTTAATACTTGACTTCTTTAGGGGGGGGGGGGGTATTATGGAAGAAAGTTTATCAATGCAATCGAAGAAATTGCAAAAAGGAGTTTTTAGAATGAATAGTGTCATGAAGCAAACAACGCCAGCTGCGCTGTATGTGAAAGGCATACGCCGTACCGTAGTACGTTTGGCGGTTGTGCTCGCAATACTCGGATGTGTAATCGTCGGGTGCGCAAAAGAAAGTGGTGGCGAGCTTTTAAAAACGTTGGAAAAAGGCGACGCTGCAGCAGTTGAAAAAGCGCTTAGCGCGCTTACGAGCGAACAGCTGGACGGCATTACCAAAAACAAAGCGGCGCCGGGCGGCGATTTTACCTACGAATTAACTGATGACGGTAAAGGCATTGTTATAAAAGAATATACCGGCCCGGCCGTAAGCGTTTTAGTTCTTCCTGCGGAAATAGAAGGCTACCCTGTTGTAAAAGTCGGTAGCGGCACTGGTTTCCTTTACAATAACCTTTCACTGAGTAATCTTGAAGATGGAAGTGAAAATGGAATCTATGAAGGGAGAGAAAAAGACTGGAGAAGCCTTACCTCCGTGGTTATTCCTTCAACCGTAACGGAGATAAGCCCCAGAAGTTTTGCTGCCTCAGGTCTCAAAAACGTTGTACTGCCGCAGGGGCTTAAAATAATAGGAGAAAGCGCTTTCGCCCGAGCTGATAAGATTGAATCTCTTATACTGCCTAGCAACATTGAAGAAATTGGATATAGCGCTTTTTATGAGTGTACAGAACTCTTTGCCATTACTATTCCTGACAGTGTAAAAAGCCTAAAAATTGAAGACGCGGCATTCGACGGTTGCGGAAAATTGCCCCTTGCAACGCAGCAGCGGCTCAAGGATTTGGGCTATACCGGCAAGTTCTAACCGCAAAGTTCGGTTCGGATAATTGGTATCGGCATACCGGCAAACGCCGCGGTAGCCGTACGTATGGGAGCTGTTTCCGGCATTCGGCAACAGCTCCGACAGGATAATAAAAAGAGAGGTATCGATATGACTATCACCGAGGATTATATTGCGTTAAGCAAAGAGTTCAATATTACGGAAAAGCACCTATTAAGAAAAGCGCTTCTAAAAGCGTTGAAAGAAAACAACAAAGATTTCTTTTACAATTGCGTAGACTATATTGGAAACGCCTGGTATGTTACCCGTACGGTGGGATCCGAAGAAAAAGAAGATTTTATTGAATCGCTGTGGAACCACAGAACGGAAATTGAATCCGGCGACTATGAATGGAACAAATCGGAATACGAAGCCTATAGCTATGAAAGTAAGATTTGTTTTTTAATCAATCCCGTCTATTACAAGCTGATTTACGATTCTCGAAATCGGGTAGCATTAAAAGCGGTGTATACCGACTTCAAGAATGCCGCCTTTAGTAAAGATAACTGGCAAGCGCTCGTCGACGACTATTACAGCCAAAAACTCAAGTTTTCCCCCAAAGACACGGAAGCGGATATAACGCGCATTTTTGCAGAAGATTTTAACCTGTGGTTTAAAAACGAATAGGAATAAAAGGAACGGTGTTCAGGGCATCTTCTAAAAACTCAGGTATAGATTTTTAGAAGATGCCCTTCAATGTTTAAGAAACGCGAAATTCTAAACGGAATTTTGCGTATATACCATACATAATAAGAGGTATCATTATGAAAAGATATATTTCTGTTTTGAGTATGATCTGCATGTTCTCCTTTGCGGGCATCGCCGGAGCGGCTGCGCAGGAAGCGCAAACAGCAAACCCAGCCACCGACTTTGAGTACGACTTAACCGAAGACGGCGAAGGCGTTATCATTAAGAAATACACGGGAAAAGTAACTGATGTGGTTATCCCCGCGGTTATTGAAGATTTCCCGGTAGTGGCGGTAGGCTCTTACGCATTTTCTAGTAGTAGAACGGCTGTCGTTTCCGTCGTTTTTCCGGATTCCGTGGGAACAATAGGTAACGAATGCTTCTCTCGTTGTGAGTCTTTACAAAAAGTAATATTGCCGAAAAACTTAAAGGCTCTTTCGCAAAAACTTTTTTATGGCTGCACGGCATTGAAAGAAATTATATTGCCGAATAGAATAGAAATTATTTATGAAGGCGCTTTTAGCGATTCCGGTTTAGAATCGATCACGATTCCCGATAGCGTAAAAATCATAAAACCAGATAACTATAATTATGGAGCGTTTGCTGACTGTAAAAATTTACAAACAGTAAATATCGGTAATGGAATAGAGATTATAGGAATCCGGGCATTTTCCCGCTGTACGAATCTTTCTCGTGTTACTATTGGCAGCGGACTAAAAATGATAAATGAGGAGGCCTTTTATAAGTGCAAAGCATTAAAAACAATAACTTTACCGAATGCTGTAAAAATAATTGAAGAAAATGCTTTTTACCAATCCGGTTTGGAATCTATCGCTATCCCCGATAGCGTGGAAACGATAAGCTGGAGGGCCTTTGCCGACTGCAAAGAATTAAAAACGGTGAGCATCGGCAAAGGCATTAAAGTCATAAGGGCTGAAGCGTTCGCCAATTGTAAAAACTTACGCACCGTTGCTATTGAAGTAGAAAATTTCATAGGAACCTACTATGACGATCCTAATGACCGAGGCGCGCGGACTCAAACCGGTGGTTATGGATATAATGTCTTTTCAGGTTGCTCGTCCTTAAGCTTAAAGGATAAGAAGAAGTTAAAGGATACCGGCTATACCGGTGAGTTTTAACGAGTTTTAGAGCGGCGGCTTGCGGTGTGGATGCTGTAAGTTGCTGCCGCTCATATCAGGAGCACGGCGCATAAAAAGCGCTCAAGTGTTTCGACGAGATAAGTGCCGTGAGCGTAAGCGGTCGTCATTTTATCTTTTCAGTCAAGGAATTGACGTGGATGCCAATTTTTTCGTTAGTCCGATTAAACTGCCTCCATCATACTGCGATCGTACGTTTTATATTTTCCGCCGCTTCTTTAGTGCATTTTTAATATCCTTAATAGCCCAATCATAATGACTCGATGTTGCAGATACGCAATAGCTGCCGAGCGTCGTTGTGCCCGTCCAATCGAAAGTACCTTTGGAAAAAAGGGCTTCATTGGAAAATGTTTCGATAAGCGCCAGCACCTCTTTGTGTGTTTTTTTGAGCATTGTTTCCGCATCGGTATATGATGTGTTTTGATGTTTTTCCCAAAAAACAACATTCATCTGAGGATAGGTTTTCCAATTATAGGGCACCGGCAAAAAAGGGGCAGGATTTCTGTTTGTGTTTGACCGTATCCAATTCAGCAGAAGACAGTGCCACTCATATAGATGAACCAAAACATCCCGCACGTTTTTATCGCGTTCGTTCGGAACAATATCCGCGCTCTTTTCTTCGTCAGACATTTCACCGATTAGCGTCCACAGCTTTGCGAATTGTTCATTTGCGGCTTGTATTAAATCGGCTTTGGTGGTAGGTCTTGGCATAGGTTATTGTGACTCCTTTAGGATAGTAAGATGCCCTATTGTACCATAGAAAGCTGACACGGTATGTCAGGTTTGAAAAAACATTTAAACTTTTTTATGGTGCGCCGCTATTTTTTCAGCGAAATCGATTATTCCTTTTTTTAGGATTTCCGGTTCAAGAATTTCTACCTCAGTACCGAGCGACAAAATGAATCCGTACAGCCAATGATCAATCGGAAGATATACTGAAAGCGTATACGAGCCGTCCATATTCTTTGTGATAAGATCGGGAGGAAATTCATCATAAAACCGATAGGCAATTCCGACGGAGCATTTTAATTTTATGTTCGTAAGCGTCAGAGCATCGGAATACTCTGTGCGGTCAGGTAGCTTGTTGAGCAATTCCGTACGCTTAAATGTGCTTACTGTCTGCATAACGGAAAGCATCCGGTTTAATCGAAAAAGCCGATA
The DNA here is from genome assembly GCA_963514615.1 of uncultured Treponema sp. Lineage (GTDB taxonomy): Bacteria > Spirochaetota > Spirochaetia > Treponematales > Treponemataceae > Treponema. The sequence goes on along the minus strand of CAUPUT010000154.1, from coordinate 368 downwards.
ATCATTTTTGTCGGTACACAAACTTTCAACGTACCACGCCTTGGATTTAAACAAAAGGCGAAGCGGATAAATTGTACGCTCAGTTTTTTCTCCATAGGAACTGAGATATTCAATGCAAAGTGCACGGCATTCCAAGATAGCTTGTTTAACCGTATCGAAAACGGACGTGTCGCTTTTGTTTTCCCAGCGAGAATAATCAACCTTAACCCAATCGGCATGACGCTGAAAGACAGCAGATAACCGGTTTAAAATCGATTCGGTATGTACCTCGTCAACAGGCGATAAACATTGCAGGGCGAGCAGAATTTTATCTTGCTCTTCTTGTGTTACAATCGATTTATTGATGGTGTATGTTTCGTCAATAAAAA
>CAUPUT010000153.1:0-4558 GCA_963514615.1 uncultured Treponema sp. | reverse complement strand
TTCCGTTTTTATAATCGGCTAACAGAAGGCTGCCGTTGGCATCGGGAATTGCCGCAGTAACACGGGCAGGCGCATTACCTAAACTCGCAACGGTATACAAGCTTGCTAAACCGATATCGACCAAGTACACCTTGTTAGCACAAGATACCAACAAATTGTTTTTCCACACCCGCATCGACTCTGCCTGCACGACACTCCCGTCAGGCAACAACGTTCTAATATAGTTACCTGACGTATCAAACACATAGACAGAGCCTTTTACCGAATCCGCCACATAGACCAAATCATCCAAGATGGCGATACCTGCCGGAGCGGTAAAGCCCGGGAAGATGCCGCTGCGCTGCCCAAACGTAAAAAGCCCTTCCCCGTCCGGAGAAAACACGACGACACGGGCATTGCCGAAATCCGTTACAAAAACATTGCCGTAAGAATCATGTGCTAAAAACTGAGGACCGATACACTGTCCGTCTCCCCTGCCCTTTGTACCGAATGATTTAATGAATTTTCCGTCTTTGGTAAGAAGCGAAAGCCGGTCGGCAGCAAATTCGGAGATGAGTAAATTTCCGTTTTTCAGCGGTAAAATATCGAAAGGACGGTCAAACCCTTGCAGCGGACCGCTCGTCCGGTCGAGTATAATCCCGTTAATATCGAAGTGCACCAATTCGTTGGAACCGTAGGCAACCACCCAGAAACTACCATCGCCCATTGCCGCAACCGAAAGAGGCTGTTTAAAAAAGACTTCCGATCCATGTTTGGATTCAAACACGGCGGTTTCCACATAGCGTACCGATTCCGCAAAATCAGGCTGTGAACCGCGCCGTTCCTTAACAACTTCTATTTTATTTTTTAAAAGCTGCCCGCCGTATCCGGAGGCAGACGCCGCCGACCATTGCTCAAGTGCCGCCCCTTCTATACCGGAGCGGTAATAAGCCTGCCCAAGCCAATCCAAGATAAGCGGATCGCCCGGAATATGCGTCAAGGCTTTTTCAAACAGCAGAATCGCTTCGTTAAAGGTTCCGCGATAATAGGCCTGCACACCACGGCGAAATTCTTCAAATCCGTGATCCCTATCGGCGGAACTCAAGCGGGGCTGCAAGCTGTTGGTTTGTGCAGGCAACGCCGTACCGAGGCACAATAAAAGCAGTATTAAACCGGCTGTTTGCAATAGTCTCTTTATACGCATAATACTTAATCCTCTTGACAATTTTCTAAAAACATAAAGGTTAGGAGCAAACTCACAATATTCCTCTTAGCTGCTCATAATACGCTGCAAATGACGCTTAATCGTTTCGTTATTGGGAAGCTGGGCATCTGCTCGTTGGATATATGAACGAGCTTCGGTATCAAAGCCCATCTTGTAATATGTCCACGCCAGCGAATCCAAATAAGCGGGATTATCGGGCTGCGCATCAAGTGCTTTTTTACACAGAATCAACGCACGGGTTAAATCTTTTTCGGTATCGGCAAGAATATAACCGAGTCCGTTAAGGGCCGTCGAATTATCGGGATCAAGTTCCAATGCTTTTTCATACAAACTCAGCGACTTATCTACCTTCTCCTGTGCATAGGCCAAATACGCCATCGAAGTATGTACTTGAGGAGAATCGTATCCGGCATCCAAAAGCTTTGAAAGCTCAAACTCCGCCAAACGAGAACGGCCTGTCTTGGTATAAATAAAAGCCAAGATGAGTCGGCATTGATATACGCGAGCAATATCGCTCCCAGCTGTAATGATTTGCTCAAGATAAACGAGTGCATCGTCATATTGTAAAAGTTTTGCATAACAGAGGCCGATATAATACGCCAAATCGAAATTGATCTCGACATCTTTGGAAGATATCTTCAAAAATGTGGCAAGAGCCTCTTCATATCGATTTTCCCGGTAGAGCTGCACGCCTTCTTTAAGAACCGTATCCATTTAGATCCCCCTCATAGTATGCGCACCCCGCCTGAAGGCTTAACTTTATAGTACAAAGGCTTAAATCCGAAAATACGTTCATAGTCACCCAGTTTTTCAATATAGGTTTGAATGTCGTCCGCCCTCAAAATACTGTACGTACATCCGCCGAAACCTCTTCCCGTCAACCGTGAACACACAATATCGTTCATATCGGGCGCTACAAATTCCATAGCCCGTTTAACCAACCAATCCAATTCAGGGCAGGAAATTTCAAAACGATCGCGCAAACTTTCTTGAGAACGAGTTACAATACGCGAAAACACCACCCAATCGTTTTTCTTTAAGGCGCCGATAGCGTCATCGACACTGATGGATTCGCGGATAATATAGAGAACCCGCCGCCGTACCGATTCGGGGATGGCAAGCTCTTCAAGATCGCTTTCGGCAAGTTTACTGAAATCATTAGGAATATCCGGCATTTTTTTAACCCGTTCATAGGCTTCCATACATTCTTGAATTCTATGATTCAGCTCCTCACGCGCAAGCAACCGGGGCACTCGGGAATCCGTCAAAATAATCCGGTAGTTATTGATGGGGAACGGATAAATATCGGCTGTTTTCCGCCGGTGATTCGTCCGTATGCAATGTCCGGCCTTTGCATAGAGAGCGCACAGGATATCCGCACGATGGGGATAGGTTTTAAGGTGCTGCACATTTGCATTTTCCAAAATATCGACAAGATCGGCCTTCGTAAGCCGCGGGGCAAACACCTTCCGTAAGGCCACTGCCGTTGCAACCTTGAGCGCATTCGGCGTACCGAGCCCTGCGTCCGCCGGTATTTCGGAAAGGATGGTAAAATTGAGACCTGTCATCTCAATACCTTGATCCATAAAGGACAGGATAACAGCCTTGATCGAATTTGCCCAACGATCCTCTTTACGATACCGCAAGTTGGCAGCCGCAACTTTTTTCCGCTCTTTGAGCGACAGAGAAAGGAATCGATAATTAGCATCTTTCCTTTTTGAAACACAAAGATAGAGATAATGATCGATCGCCATCGAAAGCGTATTGCCCTGTGCAAACCATGTATGCTCACCTAAAAGGTGAAAGCGCCCGGGAACCGCAACGGTTACTTCCGGCTCGTCTCCATATTCGTCTACATGAAACGGTAGAATCTTCTGCATACCTTCTATAATATCCCTTATATTGAAACAATTCAAGAAAAATGATTAAATTGCTTAAAAATTATGTCGGTTATTTCATCTTTTTTAGCGGTTTTATGCTCTGCGGCACTGCTTTCCCTCGGGATACCGAATGAATGCCTGCATTTCGGGTCGTCGCTGTTCGGTATTATAGCACTTATACCGTTATATACGTCTTTTTGCATCAGTCCGACTCGGCAACGCACTGCGTGGATGTTCGGCGCGATGATAGCTCTCGTCCACCTGTGCTCCAGCTTTTGGCTGGCGTATTTTGAAAACTTTGCAATTTTTACACTCGGCGCTTCCACCGTCGCGTATTTTTTTCTCGGCTTCCTTTTCGGACACTGGTTTTATTATGCAATGAAGCTGCCGTTGAGACTGCGCCCCTTCGCCTTTGCCTGTTTATGGACACTCTGGGAATGGTTTAAAGGAAGCGGATTTGTCGCCTATCCGTGGGGTAGTCTTTCAATGACCACATTATCGCTGCGGACGCTCATTCAAATAGCCGATATTACCGGCGTATGGGGAATTACCTTCCTTATTGCATTGATTTCCGCGCTTCTTGCAGAAATAATCCGGGCAGCGGCAAGATTAACCGTCGGTTTTTCCAAGCAACACGGCAGACCGTTGCTCCTTCCGCTGATCTTTACCGCCGCACTGTTGCTGCTGGTCAACGGATACGGACTTTTTCGCATATATCAAAAAAGAACGCCGCAGCAAAACCTCAATCTTGTGTTAGTGCAGCAAAACACCGACCCGTGGGTTTCCGGCCTCGATTCGTTTTTTGACAATCTGCATAACACCCAAGAACTCACCGAAAAGGCAATCAGCGAATCACCGGTTAAGCCTGATCTTATCGTATGGAACGAGAGTAGCCTTGCGTATGGGTACGATCAGTTTCAAGATTATTACCGCCAACGTCCCTTTCGAGAAACCTTTACCGATTTCTTACAGCGGATGGATATACCGATTTTAACGGGCTCCCCGCTTTTGCAGGATGCAGAACGCGGAAAATACTCGAATTCCGTCTATCTTATTGCACCTGACGGCACGGTACTCGACACCTATGCAAAAATACAGTTGATTTGCTTTGCGGAGTATATTCCCTTTATTGACCATCCGTTTGTGCAACGTTTTTTTGACTCGTTGGTCGGTTTTTCATCGGGATGGGCGCCGGGAACGGAATACAAAGTGATGACATTTACCGCACAAAACGGAAATGACGTCCGGTTCGCCGCTCCCATCTGTTTTGAAGATGCCTTTCCGACGCTCTGTGCCGATTTGCATAATCAAAATAGCAATATTTTGATTAACCTGACCAATGACTCGTGGTCAAAAACGGCGAGCGCGGAGTATCAGCATTTTGCCGTTGCCTATTTCCGTGCAATAGAATTAAGAACGCCGCTTGTCCGCTCTACCAACGGCGGCTTTACCTGCGTTGTCGATCCTGTCGGAA
>CAUPUT010000152.1:0-4585 GCA_963514615.1 uncultured Treponema sp. | reverse complement strand
TGGTAACCGCAGAAGATGAAATGCTCAAAAAAGTCCGCGGATTTATCGATAGGGAGGAGATGAAGGTTCTGAACCGCTATACTCCGAAAGAGATCGCAACACTCTTGGATGAAGTCGGCGGCGCCGATAAGTTCAACACCGGCGAAATCGAAAAATCGATCGTCAATATGTACGGACACCTGCAGGGGCACGTACAGCGCGGAATCAACGATTTGGAGACTTTGACCAACTCACTTCTGCGTCAGAAAACCGACGTCGGCGCGTTTGTTCGCGGTGAAAACGCTTACTCGATTGTAAAGTGCGCGTTTAAAGATAACATCATGAAGCCGAAAACCGTAACCGATGTAAAGCTTTCCGTTAATATTCTTGATACCGAGCTTATCAGCCCGATCTTCCAATATCAGGCGACGGTTGAATATTTAATTAAGGATCTGCTTTCCAACCACATGATGAACCTTATCGATAAAGAAATCGAACAGTTAAAGGATGAACTTATCGATGAAGGTAAAGAAGAGATGACCGACAGCGAAATCATCTTCAAAAAAATGGGAAAGGTGTTCGATGTTACCGACGATGACGTTGAAAACCCCGAAAGCAAGCGCTATTCGGTAGTTTCAAAAGATTTGATGGATCGTATCGCAAATTTAAGAGCGGAAATCGATCCGGAAACTTTCGATCAACTCAATGTCCGCGAAAACATCAAGCGCATCATCGATATCGAAAATATTCGTAACCGCGGCTTTAACACGGCAATTAACTCGTTAACTTCAATTCTTGACACCTCTAAGATGGGATATCAGTACATTGAAAACTTGAAGAATGCCCGTGAGTTGCTGCTCCGCGAATATGATGACACCAATGTTGCAAATCTCCCCGACGAACGCTATCAGATTCGTTTGCGCTACTACGACAACGCTCAGTTGATTGAAGAGCGCAAAGCGTATGAAGTGATGATCCGTTCGTTTGAAACCGAAGTCGAACACCTGTGGGACGTATTGCAGACTCAATATGATAAGTCGAAGTTTATGGTACGCATTACCGATTTCGGCGATTTGGCAAAACTCTACGAAAAACACATCCAGAGAAAATACAAGATGCCGAAGGGTGAACCTGCCTACAAAGACATCGCGAAGGTCTGGGACGAAATTTCGTTTGTCAATGCAGCCGAAACCGAAGTTGAAAAAATGAACCGTACGTTTGTCTACGAAAAAGACAAGATGCGCAAAAAGCTCATTATCATGCGCGAGCGGCTCAAGAAAATGTACGACTATCAGTACCCGGTTGAACGACGTGTTATGGAAGAACGGCTTGCTTTCCTGGAGGCGGAATTCAACAAGTTCGACTACCTCATCAACCCCTTCCATATGCAGCCCGGTCTCTTGCTTGATGTGGATATCACCTCCATCAAACGCAAGAAGGCAACCCTCGACGGTATGGCAAACGTATTGAACGAATTCCTCCATGGAGTTTCAAAAGGCTTTATGGATCAGGCATTCGCTTCGTTCAGCCGCCGCCGCTCAACGGTTCGTGCCGATATTGCACAGACTTTCGGTTCAGGTGAAGAAGATGAACCTGCTGCGGTAACCCCGAACGGACGTGCCCAGTTCATCGATATGTTAAACGCAACACCGAGTTTGGAAGCGCCTGCCGCTGCCGAAACCGTCAACGCAAAACCTGTTGCCACTCGTGGCCGCAGAGCCGCTTCCAGAACAAAAAAAGCGGGCGCTGTTGACAATACGGCAAGCAGAGGACGCCGCGGACGCAAATCCGGTATGAGAACTCTGTAAAGTTTACCGTATGACAATAAGCTAAAATTACGTATAAAGGCCCCCTGAAACACTCGTTTCGGAGGGCTTTTATCTATCGGGAACCTTTATTCGGTTTTTTGAAGATACTCTATCGAAAGATTTTTTAAGAAATTGTTTTTAGGATCCCTTAAATCTGAAAGTAAATGCAAGGAAGTTTTTTAATATACATTTCTAAAATATTCCTTGCTATGCAAAGGAGAAGTGAATGCTTGATTCATTAGGATTTTATGTACCGCTTGCTACAAAGCAAGGGTTTAATGCCTCCGTAACACATATTCAGAATGCTTTATCGCTTCTGGATACTTGCAATGTAAAAAAAAATATTGCCGATGAAATCGGTATATTACTTGAAAATAAAGAACTGACAAATGAAGAAATCCCGGCGTTTTTATCGGTAATTCTGCTTGATATGTGGGGATACAAAGCGATGTCTAAGAATATCCGCGAAATCAATGCAACAGCTGCGGCTATCATCGCGGAAACGGCAAAATGGAAAGGCGTCGATATCGTAATCGGCTATCATCACCCGGACTTGGGATTTTTGGTGATAAATCCTAAAAACCCTGCAAACGCTTCTCTTGTTGAAACACTGAAAAAAAATGAACTCTTGAACATTTACGTTGGAAAACAAGACAAGGGTGTGATAGAAGTTCCTGTTGCAGAAGCTGTGGTTAAAGCATTTTTTAACCTTTTGGAAGGAACAAAGCCGACTTTTCCCGCTAAGCTTTTGAATGGTCCTTTCGTATTTACCGCACCTAAGGTGAAAAAACAGGCGGCCGGAGGGCGAAAACGCAAAGCGGTAAAAGCTTCCGCTGCTGCAAAAACCAAATCCGCAGCAAGCGCGGTGCAGGCAAAGCAACCGGCAGCTCCCGCTCAAATGCAGGTTCCGTCAGGGAAAGCCCGCATCTCTCAACAAATTTCGGTTGTCGTTACCAACGAGCTGTTTCACAACGGAAACGTGGAAGCATGGAAACGAATCATCCGCAGCTACAATGCACGATACCCGCATAATAAAGTCATCGTATTTTATGACGGCGAACAGATTGTCGATATCAACACATTGTTTAAATGGGGAAAGGTAAAACACGGCAGCAGCATTCAATTTGCCGTTGCAGGAGAAGAAATTAAAGACTTGTCAAAGCTGTCGAAATACTTTGCCGAAGGTGCAAGCCCACGTTTTGAAGCTTTTTTACGCGGTTCACCCAGCACCGTCCTTAATCTTTTCTAGGAGTTTATTATGAATATGTCTAAATCAATCCATTTTTTCAGTAATAAAGAATCACTTAAAACCAATATCGATAAGACGATCCTCGGTATCCGCGGTCGTCAGCTGAATGAATTTTCGGAACTCGGGCTGCCTATCGTACCAGGGCTTGTTATGGATGGAACCATCACGCAAACCTTACAACAAACAAACGTTTTACCCTTATTGAAACCGTTCTTAAACAAAATGGGTGAAGCAGTTAAAAAACAATTCGGAGATCCTGAAAACCCTCTGTTATTAAAACTTGTCATTTCGCCCAACCTTGTGATTGCCAATTATCCGACACTTCATAACTTCGGCTTGGCAAAGACAACGATTGGCGGTTTTGAAGAAAAAGTCGGAAAGGATTTTGCAAGCCACGAGGTACTGTTTTTGTTACGCGGTATTTTTTCAATCCTGCATAAGATTGCAGAATTGCAGGAAGACGGAGCAAAACAGCAGCTCTATAAAGAGCAGCTTGAAAAAATCGGAAACGATCTAAAAAAAGAAAAACGTACGGAATCCGGTGCAACCGTCATGGATATATACCAGCCCTACCTACCGCAGGAGTTTTTCAGCACGGCAGAAGTACAGCTAAACCAAACCATTCAGCTTATCAGCACACTACTCAGTCTCGAAGCCGACAATGAGAATGATGTCGCATTATTGATTCAACCGTTGGTATACGGCAACTATGATAAGGAATCGTTTTCCGGAAGATTCTTTAGCCGCAATATCGTTACCGGTGAGAAAAAATTACAGGGTATGTTCTTCCAAGAAAAATTCGACGAAGTCGATGCCATTGGAAAAGATATTAACAATATAAAGCCTGTATATTTGGAGCAGCTGGAAGCTATCGCATGGCGGCTTGAAGATTATAGCAAAGACGTCCGCGAAATTCGTTTCACCATTGAAGCGGGAAAACTGTGGCTTATCGAACAAAAATCCGTCGAAGCAAAAAGCACGATTGCATTGGTTCACTTCCTGCTCGATTTATACAACCGCAAAATCGTTGACGCAGAATATGTCGTAAAGAATGTCAAACCCGGCCAATTAAACGAAATATTACATCCGGTTATCAATATGGCGAGCGTTAAAAATCTCCAATCTTCAAAGGGCGGTATTGCAGGCGCTCCGGGGGCTGCAGTCGGACGCGTGTACTTTAGCGCCGATTCTCTGATCGAAGCGCAGCATATTGCGCGTTTGCAAAGCGCTGACACCCGCTGTATTCTCTGCGTACCGGCAAGTTATGCCGGAGATGTTAAGGCCATTGAGGTTTCCACCGGCGTTTTATCGAATGAGGGAGGCTATTCGGCGCATGCTTCCGTTGTTTCACGTCAATACGGAAAAATTTCATTGGTACGCCCTGATATGAAAATTATGGCGAACAAAGCCGTTATCAATGGTGTTACCATTAAGGAAGGGGATTATATCACCTTACAAGTCCCCTATTACGGTGAATCGACAGTCTATTTCGGTGCAGCGGAGCTGATTGAACCCGACCCCAAAACCTCCGGTTTGCTTGACTTTATCG
>CAUPUT010000151.1:0-4587 GCA_963514615.1 uncultured Treponema sp. | reverse complement strand
CTTAATAAAATGAATGACGGTAAACGGCGGTATAAAGGAAAAGATTTTACGCCGATCTATATGCCGTTTCCGAATAATGCCGACGCTCCGCTCCTTGAGTTTTTGGCGGGCGGTGCTTGTGTCTTTAACAACGGCAATGCAAATAAAATAAAGGCCGCAAAGAAATTCCTACATTTTGCCGCTACCGACGAAGTGTGGGCGCCTAAGCTTATAAATGCAACCGGCGGTTTTCCTGCAAGCTCTAAAATTCAGATAGAAACGGAAGATACCGAAATACTGTATAATTCGGTGCTTCAACGGTTCTTTGGTCAGTATTACAATAATATTACCGGTTTCGGGCAGATGCGCGAATACTGGAATACGCTTTTAAAAGAAGCAACCTCGGGGAACGATATTCAGGCAGCACTGAATCGCTTTGTGCAGAATTCCAACGCTGCGTTGAAAGAATAAGGTATCTTTTAAAAACTACGGGAGAGAACACAATGATACACACAATTTCGCATAAACAAAAAAAGACGAGTTTTTTTTCCATTAGAAATAAGATGATTACATCTTTTGCCGTATTTGCCGTTTCTATTTTAACGATTGTTTATATTGTCGCGATATACTTTGCTTCCGTTTCGCTTTTGGATAATACCGAATATTTCTTAAAAGAACTCGTAAAAAGCTCATCAAAAGTTTTAGACGAACGCTCTCAGGCCTTGTTCGGAAAGTTGGAAGCGTTTTCAAACTTGCCGCTCATTCAAGATGATACCGTATCGTATCAAGAAAAAATAGAATTATTTAAAAATGAAATACAGATGCAAAAACAGCGTGGCTGGATGAGCTTCGGTATCAGCGGTCTTGACGGAATGCTGTATCGAACCGACAACACAATAGAAAAAGTAACGGGTGAGGAATGGTTCCAAGCGGCACGCAAGGGAAAGTATGTTATTACGGAACCTGCGCTGTCATCCGTCGAACGGAAATATCTTTTTATCGTTGCAATTCCTGTGCGCGATTTGCAAGGAAAAATTGTTGGCGTTATCAATGCAACGATTTTAGGTGATGCGCTTTCGAATTTAATAAGCGATATTATTGTCGGCGAAACAGGCACTGCATATTTGGTGAGTGCTTCCGGCACTGTTTTAGGTAACCGGCGCCCCGAAATTCTTTACAAAAGTATGTACAGTGAAATAATCGGAAGTGATACAAATGCATATGCACAATTCCTTAAACAAGCACTTACTTCACATAAGTCTTCGGTTAACGTATCCGAAATAAAAGGCGTCAAGTATATATCTGCCGTCGCTTCGATGCGGTATGCGGATTGGACACTCCTCTTAACGGCTCCCGTCTCGGAGTTTATGGCGGAGAATGTGACAAACCTTATTAAAACATTTGTCATCATCGCGTTATGCCAATTGATTATCGCCATCTCGTTAGGTGTTCTTATTGCGCGTAATATTACCCGTCCGATCAATCACGTTATAGACGCACTGAAAAATATTGCGCAGGGAGAGGGTGACCTTACGATTGAGCTCCCTGCAAGCGGTAAGGACGAAACAAGCGTATTGTCATCGTATTTTAATCAGACGATTTTAAAACTAAAAAATTCAATTCAAAAAGTCGGAGCGGATTCCCGTGAAATGAAATCGGTCGGTTCCGATCTCGAAAGCAATATGATGTCGGTCAGTGAAGTGGTCTCAAATATTACCGCCGGTATTGAAGATCTTAAAAAGCGGTTTGTCGAACAGGAAGAAAGCGTATCCGGCACGGCTGCCGCTATCGAGCATATCATCAAAACGCTGAGGGGGTTGGATGAAAGTATCGGACAGCAAGCAGCTATGATTACCGAATCCTCTACCTCTTTTGATAAGATGTCGCACAGTATCGATACTGTAGGGGAAAATGTCGTGGAAACCCGTGAGGCTATCCGTAATCTTTCTGCAGCTACCAATGATGGCAGGGAAACACTCGCTAAAGCGAATGAGGTATCTCAGCGGATATCGGACGCATCGGGTGATTTGATTGAAGCGGGTGCCGTAATAGAAAATATTGCAAGTCAAACGAACCTGCTTGCAATGAATGCCGCTATCGAAGCAGCACATGCGGGAGAGGCGGGGAAAGGATTTGCCGTCGTCGCTTCGGAAATAAGAAAACTTGCCGAAGAATCGAGCGCTCAGGGTAAAAAGATTTCCATAACGCTTAAAAATCTCTCCGCCGAGATCAAAGCGCTTGCGGATTCCGCATCGGGTGCCGTTGAAAAGTTTAATATTATTTCGGGATACTCAAAAGGCTTAAGCAGCTCCATCGAAGGAGTGGTTCAAGCGATGGATGAGCAGGAAGAAAACGGAAAAATCATCTGGGGTATTATCAACGATGTTACCGGCGTGACAAACGAGGTAAAAAGCGGTTCCGGCGATATGCTTGCCGACGGTGAGAAGGTCGTTTCGGCGACAAAACGGCTGGATGATTTAACGCGTGTTTTGCGGGAAAATATCGAGAATATCGCTTCTCAGACGGAGCTGATCAATGAAGCGGCGCAAGAGTCTCTTGAAATTGCCGTAAAAAATAAGCAAAGTATAGACGGTCTTGTCTTGGAAGTAGGCAAGTTTAAAACCGAGAAATAATCACAGAAGGTTTGCGTTGCAAACTTGATTATTTACGGATGCGCATAACGCGCATGGCTAAAAACTTTTTCGGATGTTGAAACATCCGAAAAAACTTTTATAGGAGATATGATAAAAAGTACCGTCTGAAATGGCGCCGGTACTTTTTATCTCAAGTTTGCGTTGCAAACTCGATTATTCACAGATGCGCGTAACGCGCATGGCTAAAAACTTTTTCGGATGTTGAAACATCCTGCAAAAGTTTTTATAGGAGAAGGTATGAAAACAGTAAGAGCAGCTTTCGGTTTGCTGTGTATGTTGGCATTGGTTTCGATGACAACAATAGGCTGTGAAAAGAAAGAAGGCGGAGAGAAATCCGAACATCACCTTGATAGGACAAAAGAATTCGTCACGGTTGCAACAGGCCCTACAAGCGGTATTTATTTTCCGATCGGCGGAGCTTTTGCCGAAGCTTTAAAATCGGCTGGGTATAATACCAGTTCACAAGCGACCGGCGCGTCAGCTGAAAACATTTCGATGATTTCTAAGGGTGAAGCAGAGCTTGCAATTGCGATGCAGGATTCCGTTATGCAGGCATACAAGGGCTTCGGTGCCTATGAAGGTAAAGCGAATCCTAAGCTGACTGCTTGTATGCGTTTGTGGCCGAATTACGTACAGCTCGTAACGCTGCGCAAATCCGGTATCAAAACCGTTGCAGATTTGAAAGGAAAACGTGTCGGCGTCGGTGCTGCAAACTCCGGTGTTGAGTTAAATGCCCGTATGATTTATGAAGCCTACGGTATGACGTATGCCGACAGCAAGGTTGACTATTTGTCTTACGGTGAAGCAATCGATCAAATGAAAAACGGTCAGTGCGATGCAGCCTTTGTTACCTCCGGTCTTCCGAACGGAACAATTATGGAACTTGCGACCAGCTATGATATGGAAATTGTTCCTATTGATGGGGCTGGTAGAGATGCTTTGATTCAAAAGTATCCGTTTTTCTCGCAAACGATTATTCCGGCAAACACTTATAACAACACAATAGATGTAGATACTGTCTTTGTATATAACATCATGCTGGTAAACAGCGACCTTTCCGAGGATGTTGTGTACGATATGTTGACTGTTATCTTCGATAATATTTCGACGATTAAAGCATCACACAATGCGGCAAATAAGCATATCGATTTATCTTTCGGCGTAGAGGATGTGAAAATTCCGCTGCATCCGGGCGCTGCAAAATTCTGGCAGGAAAAAGGCTTTAAGACTCCGCAGAATTAACGGATACGTTGGATGGAACGGCTTTTTGCTGCATTGCGGCTCATGCCTACGCGGGCATTCTTGCATAAAGTATGCCTGCTTATTGTCGTCGTACTGCTGCCGTTAAGCTGTTCCTCTGATGAGACTATCGAAATTTCCAATCAGGTAACGAAAGAACGGTATTGCATTCAAACAGTGCAGACAGGCGATGTTCTTTCCTTTGAGTGGGAACATTCATTTGAACATGTCTTATGGAAAGAATTTTATCGGGTAACCGATGAACATATGTTTAAACTTTTTACCATTGCCGTTCAGGGTTTCGGCGCCGGTATTCCGGCAGAAATGGACTGCACCTACCGATATGAGGACGGGTTTATCTATATGGAAAATATAGAAGGCAGTGTGTTCAAAGAGTTTAATTGGATCCATTCGCAAAAACATCTCAAAAACATCACCATAAATGATACCGTGCTCATACGGGGAGAAGAGCTTCCCCAGCGAGCAAAAATACGGTTAGACTTACAGAGGAAGCACTGATACCGTCGTAAGACCGTACTGCTTCTTCATGATGATCGGGCAATCGCTAAAAATTTGATTAGATTTGCTTCGCATCCTTCGGAATAGCGATGCCTCATTGAGGAGTACATCTTGGCTACAGAAAAAACGATAGACCAAAAGGCTCTCTTGGAAGAATTTGAACGGGAAAGCAGAACTCGAAATTTTGTTAACCCGA
>CAUPUT010000150.1:0-4622 GCA_963514615.1 uncultured Treponema sp. | reverse complement strand
TCAACTATATCGGCATTGAGGTTTTTCAAGCAGGGGTCGGAAAGCTCTTAAACGAGATCGAGCAGCGCGATCTTAAAAATATCCGCATTATCGAACATGACGCTATCGAAGTGCTGGAATATATGATCCCCGACGCCTCAATCGCAGGGTTCCATATCTTTTTTCCCGACCCGTGGCAAAAGAAAAAACACCATAAACGGCGGCTGCTCCATCGCCCAAGAACAAACCTGCTGGCTCAAAAATTACAAGAAAACGGCTATCTCTATATGGTAACCGATTGGTACGACTATGCGGAGGACGCCTTTGCCGAACTTTCGGCCACCGAAGGACTCCGGTCAAAATACGAAGGATTCGCCCCTCCGCAACCATGGCGCCCCAAAACCAAGTTTGAACAAAAAGGCCTCAATAAAGCGCACCCTATCACCGAACTGATGTTTATCCGGACTAGGCACAACGCACCCTTGCATGTTCCAATCGGACAAGGTATACTCCGTTTTTGATGGCATCTCCCACAATTCGAAAACAGGTTACTATTCGGTTTTTACACAGAACCGTGCTTTTTCTCTTTACTGTTCTGATTGCCTTGGTCGCCCTGTTTGTTTTGGGAAATATTCAAAATTTTTTGGATTCAAGCCAGATCATTATTCTACGGTTTCTTACTGCAAGCGGTATTTTACTGTTCTTATTCGCCGTTTTTGCCTTTCTGTTTGAAATCAACTATAGTATCCGGTTACGGAAGCCATACTATCTCGGCCGTTGTCTTATCAGCGTTATCGCTTGCATATTCGGATTGGTAACTGCGATCGCAGCCGCCGTTATTCTATTACTTTCTACCGGCCTTAATTCGATATAAGGAAATACAATGCTCTTTAGGAAAAAACTGTATGCGGGCAGAGCCGCCATATCCGCTCAAAACACGACGGATAACATTCAAGCGGCTGTCGTTACCGCGTACACACGCTTTTTAGAACTCAATAGATTACATGAAAAAGATATCGTTTCTCTGCAATTTTCAGTTACAACCGATATAACGGCGGCAAATCCTGCAACTTTATTGCGCTCGGCAGGTTTTGCTTCTGAAACCGTGCTTTTTTGTAGTGCGGAACCGAATATCGACGGCAGCCAACCCGGCATCATCCGGTTTCTTTTTTATTTCTATGGAAAAAATAAACCCGTACCGGTTTATTTGGGCGAAGCGGAAAAACTTCGACCGGATCTGTTTAATCACGAATAAAGGAAAACCTCTAAGAATCGATTCGTAATCCGCGTTAGCGAATATGATAATTACTTCCTTACAGAACAAGCTGATAGGCTTGCCGTTTTTCGAGGTTCTCTGCATAAATTTTTTTCTTTAAAGGTATTCTATTTTTATGAACAGCAAAGAAAACAACACATCGGTATGGATGATAAGCCGTGAATATGCCGGTTTTGCGGAAGCAGGCGGAGTAAAAAATGTCGTAAAGTCTTTAGCCGAAGCAGCTTCCGACTACGGTCTTGAGGTTACGGTATTTTTACCCCGTTACGGCAATAATATCGAGCAACTCAATAACTGCAGCGGTGAGGTTACTATCCGCGTAGGAGACACAACGCATACGGTACGCTTTTTTGAGTTTTTGAAGAGGGATATTCGTTTTATCTTTATTGATTCAGAAATTTTTACGGAAAAGCGAGATATTTATACTTATTGCACTGAAGAAATTGAAGATTTTAGAAAAAAGCTGCATCGACCGGATCTAAAAAAAGGAGACGGCTATATAGACAGCCACGAAATGAACGTATTGTTTCAGAAAGCAGTCTATTGTTACGGATTGCGGCATCATACCGCCCCGCATGTTCTGCATTGCCATGATGCCCATACAGCCATGCTGCCTGCATTTATCTTTACCCGCCGTACAGGCAGGCTGCTTTTTCGGCATACTCGCGCACTTATTACCATTCATAATGCAGGTGACGGATATCGGCAAACCTTTGATTCATTTGAATACGCAGCTCATTTAACCGACCTTCCTCATCGGGTATTAGAGTATGGCAGAATTGACGATGCAGTTGAACCGTTTCTTGTCGGTTCTGCTTTTGCCGAATTGACTACCGTGTCCCCTTGGTATGCCAAACAGCTGGTTTCTCCCGAACAATCGCCGTATTCCTATCGTTTTTCGCAAGCGCTCGCTCAAAAACATATCCACATTACCGGCATTACCAACGGAATCGATTTTATGGCCTATGACCCGCGCACTCCCGATCAATCGGGACTTCCGTTTGCATTCGACGTGCAAAAAGAACTGTTTGAAGGAAAATACGCCTGCCGCCCATTTTTGCTGGACAAACTACAAGCACAGGCCTGTACAGCACCACTGTATGATGGCGTACAACAATACGGCAGCATGAGTACACAAGAACAAAACCAAACACTCTATCTGATGTGCCACGGCAGATTTGTTCGGCAGAAAGGAGTAGATGTATTACTCAAAGCTATTCCCCACATATTGGAACACTCCCCTACTCTTCGCTTTATCGTAATGGGACAGGGAACCCCCGATCTTGAATCCGAAGCAATTGCTCTCACTGCTGCACTGCCCGGGCAATTCGTCTATTGCAAGGGCTATAATCGAAAACTTGCCAGGCTCATCACCGCAGCAGCCGATTTTATTGTTTTACCGAGCTTATTTGAACCGTGCGGCTTGGAAGATCTGATCGCACAAGTCTACGGTACTATCCCGATTGCACATGCACAAGGAGGCTTGCAAAAGATTGTCGACGGAAAAACAGGTTTTTTATATACGATACCCTCAGGCGAAGAACAAAATACCGACACCCATGTTCATGCATTAACAAAAGCGGTGCTGAAACAAGCGGAATATTTTTTTAAGAGCGGCAAATCAAAACTCACCGATATTCCGTATTTTAAAGACATTGTTTTACAATCGTACGATGCACTTCGTACGGAATTCTCATGGAAGCATATTTTTACCGAACAGTATCTTAAACTCTATTTTTCTCACAGATAGCTTTTTTCTTGTTATTGAGAACGCTCCTTTTTATGCCGATATAAAAAGTGAGCATTAGTAGCAAGGGAAAAAATGGAAAAAAAAACTATTATAAATTTTTTAAACAAACATTGGGATGACTTCGCAACTTTATTATCCGAAAAGGCAGAGGGAACGGATCTGCGTATATGTGCGGCACATATTCCCGATGACATTTATGAATTTGCAAATGTGCTTTCAAAAATGCTAACCGTACATCAAATGTACACAGCTGATAAACAGAAAGGTCTTTTAGAAAGAGCCCTGCAATTCCGAAAAAACGGTTCCGTGAATGGCTGTGAAACTAATCCTGCAATTATTATGAAAAACGGCTTGTTTGTCGTTCAACCCCGACAGCGCAGTGAAATTTTAGATATGTCTTTTAAAAACCTTGTCGACTCGGTACTCTAGCAAAAAATTGTAAGTTATGAATAATAAGGCGCCTCTATATGGAAAGTATAAAAATAGAAAACAAAACAACTGAACAACACTTCAAGGAAAAAGCAGTATCTGCCTCAACAAAACGCCGCTTCGGCGATCGAACGGAAGGACGGCGTCTCCGTTCGATAGAACCCATGGCGATAGTAGCCCCCTTTATTATGCCATCACGAACGGGAGCGCAAAATTTATTCCAAGACAGCATCAATGTAACTGCGATAGAGCATTTTATGCACAAAAAAAGAGCCGCCGGTCTCATCGGTTTCGGCATCATGCATATATTAATTGCTGCGTATGTGCGGACAATATCGCAACGACCGGGCATAAATCGATTTTTAAGCGGATTGAGGCTTTATGCCCGCCATAACATAGAAGTCGTCATGGCTGTCAAGAAAGAAATGACACTTGAAGCCGAAGAAACAATGATGAAGTTTTTCTTTGACCGAGATGCAACCGTTATTGATGTGTATAACCAGATGACCCAACAAATAGAAGAGTACCGAAATAAACGTGTAGAAAAAGAAAGTGCTTTCGACAAAATTGCGCGCAAATTCGGGTTTATGCCGAACTTTCAATTACGAGCTGTTGTCGCCTTGTTGAAATGGCTCGACTTTCATAATTTACTGCCCGAAAGACTGAGACGACTCAGTCCCTTTCATTGTTCCGTCGTTTTTTCTTCGATGGGATCGTTAGGGATCCGTCCGGTGTTTCACCATTTGTACGATTTTGGAAATACTCCCGTGTTTATAACCTTTAGCGCAATGCGAAGATCGCAAGAAATTGCACGGGATGGCACGGTTAGCAATATACGAAATCTAGATCTTGCTGTTACAACCGACGATCGCATTTGCGATGGATTTTACTATGCTTCCGCTTTCCACGAACTACATAAATATCTGGAAAACCCCGAATTACTCGAACAACCGCCCGAAAAGATTATCTATGACATCGACTAAGCTGCACAGGGCAAACATATCGGATTCCTTTTTAAATCACCTCACAAAATCAAGAGACCAATGCGTTTACCCTGATAGCAACAGATAGTAAGATAGTAAGAGGGACTTGACATACATCAAAAAATCGAATATAAATATCACATTGTTTTTGCCGTTGTAGCTCAGTCGGTAGAGCAAAGGACTGAAAATCCTTGTGTCGACAGTT
>CAUPUT010000149.1:0-4664 GCA_963514615.1 uncultured Treponema sp. | reverse complement strand
ATAAGTAAAATAACCGGTTATAATAATCCTCGCCGCAGACTTTCACGCTGGGCAATAGGCAACGCTGATGGAAGCGATATATACGACGATACAACCTTTGAAGGAGATACAGTTGTATATGCTGTTAGCGAAGCATTGCCTGAAGCCCCCGTTTCCGAAGGGGTAAAGGTGAACGGTGTAACTATCACGGGCAAAAATCCGTCTTGTCCGTTACCTTCGGCTACTAATGACTGGAAAGGTGTTTTCCCTGCAGGCCGCGATGTTATCCTAAGCAGCTACACCATAGGTAAAAACGAAGTTTCTGTGAAAATATGGGATGAGGTATATTACTGGGCAAAAGGCAACGGATATGAATTTGAATTTGATGGAGAGGGGCATGAAGACAATCCTCCGCCTGACGATCATCCGATAACGAAAGTGAGCTGGAGGGACTGCATCGTATGGTGCAATGCCTATACCGAACTGACATACGGAACCACCGAACATTGCGTATATCGCGAAAGTTCGGCTGCGGGTGCAGAAGCTCTGAAAGATGCAAACGATGCGGATGATGCCCATTTTGACCAATCTAAAAAAGGTTACCGTTTGCCGACCGAAGCCGAATGGGAATACGCAGCCCGTTATACGAATAATCATGATACTAATGCCGAACAATACGGTGCTGTCTATCTAACCAAAGTGAATTCCGCAAGCGGTGCAACAAAGCCTGTCGGCTTTGAGGGTATGGCAATGCCGTCAGGTGAAACCTATGAAACCTTACGTGCTGAAACGGCACGAGTTGCGGTTTTTAACAAATATTACGACGGTTCGGCTTTTGTAGCACAGTCCCCGGCCGTAACCGGTTTAGCAAATGTCGGAACCAAAGCAGCGAATAAACTGGGGCTTATCGATATGAGCGGCAACGCTTCCGAATGGTGCTGGGATAGGTATTCTACAACACTATCTTCCGGTTTGGTAACGGATCCGATCGGATCTACATCACCCGGCGATACTTATCGCGTTTTGCGCGGCGGTAACTGGTCTGCAACTAACGAAAAAGCAGTCTATGACTGCATGACCGGTAAACGGGATAAATGGGGCTCCGGTGATCCTGACCCTGCCATCGGCTTCCGCTTAGTCTGGAAAGAGTAGCCGGTAGTCATTTCCCAACGCGGACGGTTTGTTCGTGTGTGCAGGGATTCCGTATGTTTTTATTCGTGCGGAATCCCTGTTAGCCTCTATATGCTCTACTTTACATAAAAAAAGAAATTCTATATGCTTCCACTCTAGTTTAAGACAGTGAGGCATAGTGTGAAAAGATCTCAAACGTTTATTCCCACATTACGGGAAACGCCTGCGGAAGCAGTTGTTGTCAGTCATCAATTATTATTACGCGCCGGAATGATCCGCAGATTAGGAAACGGGCTTTTTAATTATCTGCCGCTCGGTTTACGGGTGTTTAGGAAAGTTGAAAATATCGTGCGGGAAGAGATTGACGCTACCGGATGTTTGGAGTGTAAGGCTTCGGTTGTCGCTCCGGGAGAAATTTGGCAAGAGTCCAAGCGCTGGTACACGATGGGAGACGGGCTTTTAAGGATGAAAAACCGCCTCGGTCAAGATCTCGTTGTAAGCCCGACAAATGAAGAATCGTTTACCGCCCTTATGCGGTACGAGCTCGGTTCGTACAAGGATTATCCGCTGTCGGTGTATCATATCAATACAAAGTACCGTGATGAAATTCGTCCTCGTTACGGATTAATGCGTGCCCGTGAGTTTACAATGAAGGATGCCTATTCCTTCCACACGAATACCGAATGTCTTGATAAAACCTACCGTGCATTCGGTGAAGCATACGAAAAGATATTCCGCCGTTTCGGCTTAAACATTATACGAGTTCGGGCGGATTCCGGCTCCATGGGTGGTAGCGGATCAGAAGAATTTATGGTTGAATCTGCCATCGGGGACGACACGCTCATCCTGTGTCCGCAGTGCCGCTATTCGGCAAACGAAGAAAAGGCTGCTTGTGCTCCCGATCCCTATACCGAAATATCCGAAACGGCGGAAAAATATACTAAGCTGCCGACACCCGATGTCCGCACGATAGAGGAGCTGGTTGCGTTCCTGCATACTTCGCCGAAAGCGTTTATCAAAACCTTGATCTATCATGTAAAGGATTCCGAAGTTATCGACTCGGAGTTTGTCGCAGTGTGTATTCGCGGCGATTTGGAAGTAAACGAAGCAAAATTAACGGCAGCGCTCAAAGCAGCAGAGATTGAGCTTGCATCCAATGCAGATGTGGAGGAGATTACGGGCACCGTAGTCGGCTTCGCCGGTCCTATCGGTTTAATCAAGGCTCCCATATTGGCTGACGAAAGTGTCATGCTGATGCATGATGCCGTAACCGGTGCGCTGGAAAAGGATATGCACTATATTCATGTCGAACCGAAACGGGATTTTACTCCTGCTATGGTATGCGATGTCCGTATCGTAAAAGCCGGGGATCTTTGTCCTTTGTGCAAAGCGCCGTTTTACAGCAAAAAAGGTAATGAACTCGGACATATCTTTAAACTCGGTACAAAGTATACAAAGAGCATGAATATGACCTACCTTGATGAAAGCGGTCAACAGCAATATCCTTTAATGGGTTGCTACGGTATCGGCATTGATCGTGCTCTGGCATCGATTATCGAAGAGCATCACGATGATAATGGGATTGTCTGGCCGATGAGCGTTACTCCGTATCATGTCGGGATTGTACCGATACAGTATGAAGGATCTATGAAGGTTACTGCCGATCGGCTGCACGATGAACTCACTGCTCGCGGTATTGAGGTATTACTGGACGACCGTGTAGAACGTCCGGGCGTTAAGTTCAAGGATATGGATTTAATCGGCTTGCCTATGAGGCTTGTTATCAGCGATAAAAAACTGCCCAATGTTGAGTTTAAGTTTCGTGCGGATAAAGGATCGACGGATATCCCGCTCGATCGGATCGTTGATTATGTTGTACAGCGCGTGCAGAGTGAATTGACGCACTACAGTTTATAGCCGGTTTCAATACTTTACCGAATGAAAAGCGAGAGGATACTCTTAATGTACCCTCTCGCTTACTGTAGCACGGAGCTTTTCCATAAAACGCTGCTTGTTGACAATTGCCCGCACGTGGGTACCGCTGCCTATAATACCTTGTTCGTTGGATATTTCCGCTTTAAAAGTCAAAAATTTCCCGTTTTCGCTGATATCTATCAGTTCGGTATGGACATAAACTTTCATTCCTTCAAGCGTTGCCGCAATGTGCTCGACGTCGACTTTTACGCCGACCATCGTATATCCTTCTTTTAAAAACGGCAGTACGCTGAGCGCTGCAGTTCTTTCAATTTTTAAAACCATGTTCGGCGTTGAAAAAACTTCCAGTGTATCGTCGCCGTCCTGACTTGCCAGCATTTCCTTTGTAACGGTAAAACATGTATCTCCTTTAATTCCAATCTCCATATAAACCTCCGTAGTGTGATAACTTTAAATTATAGGGAATCTCCCTAAGCCTCATTTTTTAGAGGTGCTCTATGCTGCTTTATATGTTTTTTTCGATGAATGCCCGTAACGTCGGAATATGGCTTGTCTCCGGATCCTTAACCGCATACAATATCGTAACGTTACCGATTTTCAGTTTTGCTTTTATTTTTTCGATAAAGGTCGGTGCAGCAGGATTTTCCGCCAATTCATTTGCATAGAGAGTGGAAAAATGGCTGTAATTCATTTCTCCTCTATGATAGGCCTGCCGTATATCCGATGAGGGCGTAATATCTTTAGCCCAATCTCCGAGCGCCGCTTTTTCTTTTGTAATGCCGCGTGGCCATAGCCGGTCGGCTAATATCCTAAACCCGTCTTGCGGCTCGGCAGGATCGTATACCCGTTTCCAATATAATGTTCCCATAACGGAACCTCCATAGCAATAGTAAACCTGTTGTGCGATTTAGAACTCGCCTGCCTGTTTGACAACACAATTATCTAACAGATCTAGTATAGCAAGACTGCCGAACCAGCACAATTCATAATTATGAATTGCGAATAGCCTGGTATACGCTGAACAAGTTTAGCTTGCTGCAGTGAAAAAAATGCTTGAAATAGCAAGATTTTTCATATATAATAGGATAATTGTAACGGAGTAGTTTTGCAGCAAGGTTTATTTTGGAAAGACGGTTTATGCTTTTCGTGCGATCAATGTTCGGCATGTTGTCGCTATGATCCGGGGTTTGTGTATTTATCTTCTCGTGATCTTCAAAATTTGCAAACATGGGCATCACTTGAGCGGCCTGCTTTTATTCAAAAATATTGCCGGTGGGTACTTCAAGGGGATGGATACGAATATCTTTGTTTAAAAGAACTTCCGAATTACGATTGTATTTTATGGAATAACGGCTGTATTGCATATAATTATCGGCCTTTTCAATGCTCTTCATATCCGTTTTGGGATTATTTACTTGAAAATGAGCAGCGTTGGAATGCAAATGCCCGCAGCTGTTCGGGAATAAATCGCGGTAAATGGTATTCTGCGGAAGAGATTCAAGGTTTTCTTGATACTGCAAAACAATTTCCTGTTATTCGACGGAGAAGAACCGGCGAAAGCAGAGATTTCACCGAAAAATAGAGGAGTGTATGCGGGTACATTTTTGGGGCGTTCGCGG
>CAUPUT010000148.1:0-4697 GCA_963514615.1 uncultured Treponema sp. | reverse complement strand
GTACTCACCTGCATGGTTGAAGAAAAAATCGGCCCGGGCGAGATGAATCAAAAACTCATCAAACTGGTACGTGAACTCTATGAAGTTGAAGGTGCTATTGCCTTACGCAGTCCGGCGATGGCCTTGGTCTATGCGTTGAAGATGTTCGATCTCCCTGAGAAAGCAGGTGTATTATTATCGGCGCTCGCTCCTTCATGGCAGTATGCCGAAGTGGTACGCAATGGATTTACACCGATTGTTTTAGATGTAGATCCGTTGACCGGCTTGGTTACGCTCGAAGCGGTTGAGGAAGGAATTAAGCAAGGCGGTAGAGTGCTCGTACTGCACGAAACACTCGGCAATGTACCCGATATGGAAGCGTTTACCGCCCTTTCAATTCCGATTATTGAAGATATTTCCCAAAGTGCCGGAGCCCTGCACGGGGAAAAACGAGCGGGAACCTTCGGCTCATTTGCGATACTGGGACTTGAAGAGAGGGATATTTTAACAGGCGGCGGCGGCGGTATCCTGATTGCCAGAGAACGGCGTAATGCCTCCGTACTAAAGAATATGGCAGAAACCATTCCGATAACCGATTTTTTGCCTGACATCAATGCATCCCTCGCCTTTGTGCAGCTTAAAAATATGGAAAAAAACCTTCTGCTTCGCGATGAAATGCGGGAGCTGTATCTCCGTGCGCTTTTACAGACACGACATAAGCCGCTCGTATTCTCCGAAGGGGTAAAAAATCCTGTTTATTCCTTTCCGGTAATCCTGGAAAGCGGCTTTAAGGATGTAAAACAGTACGTTAACCGCAAAGATATTGAGATAGAGCTCGCCTTTACCAATTCCATTGCGGACTTTTTAAAAGAAGAAAATAAAAGCATCAATGCGGCGTCGCTGTTACTGCGAACCGTACTCTTTCCGCTCTATCCTCGGCTCGGCATCAATAATGCGGCAAAAATTGCAAAGGTATTGGGAACATTACCGTAACGGACACGTATGCAAAAGAATGCCATTATCATCCTAACAACCTATAAACCGCACGCAGCGGAGATATCCAAGGAGCTGCCGGAGTTTTTGCAAGAAAACGGGATTCAAACTGACATTTATGAATATGACGGATTGTCTCCTGCAAAGCCGATTCGGAAACGGTATGATTTTGCCGTTTGCCTCGGCGGAGACGGGACGGTGCTGTTTGCAGCACGGTACTGTGCGCCTAAAAAAATACCGGTGTTTCCCATTAACCTCGGTGAATTCGGCTTTATCGCGGGCGTTGAACCGGCGCATTGGAAACAAGCGCTCGGCGAATACCTTGCAGGACATGCGGAACACCACGAGCGGCTCATGCTTTCCACCGCCGTGTATCGTAACGGCGAATGCGTCGGCTCCTTTGATGCGCTCAACGATGTGGTTGTTTCAGGCGGCGGTATTGCGAAGCTAATCAACCTCGCACTATCCTTTAACGGTATCTCTTTCGGTGTATATCGGGCGGACGGCGTTATCGTGTCGAGCCCGACCGGTTCTACCGCATATTCGGCAGCCTCCGGAGGGCCTATTATGGACCCCACCGTTGCCGCCTTTGTTCTTACACCCATCTCGGCATTTTCCCTATCAAACCGGCCGGTCGTGCTACCTGCTTCCGGCACAATGCGTATTGAGGTTTTGCATAATCGTCAAAAAGATGTTATTGTATCTATAGACGGACAGGAGTTGTTTCCGCTCTGCGAAGGCGACAAAATCGAAATTCAAATGTCGCGCCACCGATTAAAACTTATCGGATGTTCGCCGGAAGCGTTTTACACGGCGCTCCGGTCAAAATTAGCGTGGTCGGGAAGTCCGTTGCAGGAATAACACTGCGGCGCGGAGGTTGATGTGCTCGAAACCATTTCGGTAAAAAATATTGCGCTTATCGACGAGCTTTCTCTCGATTTTAACGCTCATTTGAATGTACTGTCTGGAGAAACCGGTGCGGGAAAATCCGTTTTGATCGGAGCGCTGAGCTTTTTACTCGGCGGGAAGGTTACCGCGGATATTATCCGCACGGGCGCTTCCGAAGCGGCGGTGTCCGGTACATTCTACCTTGCAAACACCCATCCCGAAGCCGCCGCATGGCTTGACGAGCGAGGCATAGAGCCTGAAAACAACCGGATACTGTTACGGCGCACACTGAAAGAAAACGGCCGCGGCGGTATTTGGATTCAAGACACACAAGTTTCCCGCGCCGAACTGGAAGAATTCACATCCTTTTTAGTCGATATTCACGGTCAGCATGACCATCAATCTCTTTTTAAAACAGCAGAACACCGCCGCTTCTTGGATTCCTATGCAGGTATCCTCGACGAGGTGCATACATTCAGCCTCCTTTATACCCGCCTCGCCGAAATAAAAGCAAAACTGGAAACAATAGGACATTCCGAAAAAGAGCGTACCGAACGGCTGGACTATCTTGCATTCGTCATCGACGAAATCAACAATGCCCGGTTACAGCCGGACGAAGACGAGGTGCTTGAGGCGGAAGAAACAAAGCTCTGCCAGTATGAAAAACTGTACGAGCAGGTCGAGACGCTGCAAACCCTCTGTACGCAGGAACAGGGCATTGTGCCGCAGCTCAAAAAACTACAGCATATCTCCGACAGCGTTACCGCTATCGACCCCACCGTTCAGGAATATGCCGAGCGGATAGAAAACGCCTACTACGAAATGCAGGATATCGGCGAATTTTTCAGCTCGTATCTTTCAAAACTGGTATTTGATCCCGACCGGCTGGAACAGGTGCAGGAGCGGCTTTCCCTTATCAATAAACTCAAGAAAAAATACGGCGCAACCATCAAAGATATCCTCTCCTATCGGGAAGATGCACAAGCCGAACTGGATTCCCTCGGCGAAAGCGAGCAGGATAAAACCGCTCTGGAGAAAGAAATCCCCGCGCTTGAAGCAAAACTTTTTGCAGCCGGTACCGCCCTGTCTCAAAAGCGGAAGGCTGCCGCAGCGGAGCTTCAACGGAAGATTCAAGACACGCTCACCCGCCTCGGTATGCCTAAGGTGGTATTTACCGTGCAGGTTACGGCAGCCGAACCGAACGGAAACAAGCAAACTGCCGGTCTCTACGGGTTTGATTCGGTGGAATTTTTAATCAGCACCAATCCGGGAGAGCCGGTCAAGCCGCTCAACAAAATAGCATCAGGGGGTGAACTCTCGCGCGTCATGCTGGCACTGAAAACCGTCCTCACCGCCGCCGATGAAGCGGATACTCTGGTATTTGACGAAATAGATACAGGCATCGGCGGAGAGGTTGCCCGCACCGTTGCGGAACATCTAAAAGGCTTGGCCGGTAATAAGCAAATACTTTGTATTACGCACCTTGCAGTTATTGCCGCCGCTGCCGATACTCATATTAAGATACTGAAGATACAATCCGAACATACAAGCCGAACATCTGCCAAAACAATAGAGGGAGATACCCGTATTGAAGAAATTGCGCGGATGTTGGCAGGCGACGAGGTGAGTACCGCTTCACGTATTCACGCAAAAGAGTTATTATCAAAATATAGAAGCATAGGATAACACGATATGGATAATCCGGAACAAGGTACAAATATATACGAAGAACAACTCCGTTACTATCAAGAAGAAATCAATCAAATACTCAAGCAGGAAAAAGCGATGGCAGAGCTTATCGCAAGAGATTCTGAAGGCGGCATGTATAAAAAGATTATGCTCGTCGATGAACTGATATACGTGGTAACGCTCTATTTGGCACAATATCAAATAGCAGTTTCTTTTTTAGGTAAAAAAAATGAAACGCTGCTCAACGAAGCGCGGAAAGCTCTATATAAGGTCATTATCAATCTTGAAGAGATTGTTTCAAACTTTATTGATGCGCCTTTTTCCGACTATGAGGAAAAAGTACGCAAGATAGAATATGTACCTCAAAAACAGCGCTTTTATTTGATTAGAAAATTGGGCTTGTCTATAGACCTCGTCATTCGCGCATACGGCGATAATACCAAATGGAAGTGGTCATTTGTAGAAATTCAAGGACGATACGCAACTGTTGCTAAAAATATCCTCGATTTAAAGAACAGCGCAGAAACGGGTTTTGATCCCCGTTCACCCGACTATGAAAGCACGATGTTCCACCTTAAGTTGGTAAAAAAACTGTTACTGCAAGCAGCCGATCAATACCGTGCGCGCTACGAAACGGCAACTTCCAGTATAGAAGATTTCAGGATCGCTATTCAGTATTTGGAGGCGGCACGGCGTATGCATATCTTGCTGAACGAACGAAGCGCAGCGGAAGAAGTAAAACGGCAAATCGGGATATGGGCTGATAAGATGGAAAAGGATTTACAGAAGCGAAAAAAAGCATAGGGCATTTTCAAGAAACTTTGACGGATTTTCGGATACTCCCTATAACGCAGGCGAAAGAGGAATAACAATGTTCACGAAAGAAATAGTATTCAAACTCTTTGAAGCATTTTCCATTCAGCGGTGGAATGATTTGGTTCGCCCCTTCGATATTGTCGAAATGGATAAGACAGCAGAAAAAATGTTCCTCAGCTTTATCATCGGTAAATATGAAGAAAAGAACGGTACAACGGTCAATTGGCTTACCATCATTAACCATTCGTTCTTTGAGTTACTGCGCCGCATCGCGCTTTGCGATATGAAGTCGCCGGTACAGCGCATTATCCGCTCGGAATATCCCGAAGAAT
>CAUPUT010000147.1:0-4713 GCA_963514615.1 uncultured Treponema sp. | reverse complement strand
CGCGGACAGGGGGAGGCTTGTGTCTCCTGGGTGGGGGGGGGGGGGGGGGGGGGGGGGGGGGGGGTATTATACCGTTATTCTTCATTTTGTCAAGCTCTCCCATAAAAAGTCAAGAAGAAAGTGTCAGCTTTCGATTGACTTTTTACGTATGTTCACAACGAAGTGAGAACATGCAGATGATATACAAATTTGCTATTAAGCAAACTTGAGTAAATAAAAGCCTGAGCCATTTGTACGGCTTTTATTTTACACTCCTTAACAGTTTTTCAGGGCATCAGCATCAGGAATATTTTAGTTCTGCGGGGCTGCTAAAAACGGCCTAATGCGTTTACTCTGAACATTATATACTACAGCTAACAAAAACGTCAACTTGCACTTTTGCAAAGACGTGCTCTTTTATCAATTTTTACGGAACTTGAAAAAATTACGATTGCTTGACAAACCGGAATTTCGGGCTTATTCTTCTATATACGAGGAGTATCTTATGAAGAAAAAATTATTGTATCTCTTCCTTTTAATCGGTGCGATCACCGCAATTGCAACATGTGCTCGAATGACTGCTGTCGGACAACAGAACAACTCGATCACAGGATTAACCAGGGCTGTCGATTATGCCTATCTCGGCAGTCAGGCGTATATGGGCGGCAGTGTTCTGTATAACCCCAAAAGCCCTGCACGGGGGCATATCGATAAAGGTGCTGTTATCGCGCTGCGTCTCAGTAGCGTTCAAAAGCAAGCAATTAACAGCAGTGAAACCGTCTTTACCGATGACGGTAAATCTGAAGTATTCGGAACATTAACCGTTCAGTCGGTTGATGCCGGACATATTCGTTTTACCGTTGCATTGTTCGATACGGACAATAAAAAGACGGAAAAAGACTATACGCTTCAAGTAGGTGAAGCTGCCGATTTGAACGGCGATATGGTGAATGACATATCCTATAATCTGCCGCAGCAAGAACATGCGGGCTTTGAATCGGCGGTATATTTGACGTTTACAAGTTCGCAAGAAGATTTAACCACATCGATGTTTGCGGTTTTACCTGAACAGTACGGCGATGGCGGATATCCTGCCGGTATTATCGGTATCAATCCGAACGGTAAATTCATCTATGCAAAATATGAACCGAATTTGCAGTCCCGGTCGGTGGTATACGGCCTTGCTGCTGACGACTTTGTATTGGATAACAGCAACGGTATTTATGCGAGAATCGGCGCTATGCAGGATATCGCCACCGCTCGTGCCGTCAGCGATGATGAGTTGATTACTGATCCTGTTGATATTACCGATGTATTGCCGCTTGCCAGTTGGACTGCCGGTCCTGCGAATCGCAACGGTATGCCCGTTACGGCTGAAAGTTATGAAGAATATCTTGCAAAAAAAGATGAAATTTATAAACTGTTCAGCTCTTATAAACGGCTCATTGAAATACCGGTTGCCGAAGTTTTGAAGGATATTAATGCATATCAGCAGATTAAACTTGATGCTTCGGTCGGTTTATACGGACGCTTCGTCGTTACGTGGTCGCATCTTGAAAGCGATTTAATGTCAGGCGTTTATTTTGCCGGTGAAGTCGATTTGCATGTTGATAAAGATATACAGTCGCAGCTGGTTAACATCGGGCCGTATGAATTCTTTAAAGAAGGCTATACATTTGCGGTCGGGCCGATCCCGATAAAGGTTTCTTGCCCTGCATCATTTGAAATGCCGATTGATGTGAATTTAAAAGGAAATCCTTCCGCATCATTTAAGATTGCTGTTGCCGGTTTATACGGCGGCGGCGTTGACGCAGGAGTGTCGGTGCATTGGGATAAAGTATTCCGTAAAGGTTTTATGGAACCGTTTGCAAAGGCGTATCCTCTAACGGAAGGCGTTGTTTATGCCAGTGCTCGGGAAGTGCAAGCAGGAGATGCTCAGGAGGTGATGTCGCTGGCATTGGCTGCAAAACCGTCGCTGTCTGCTGTTCCACGTATCGACATTGCACATACGGTATGGACAGGGTTTGAAGGTTCCTACCGGCTTCCGGCAGAAATAGGCATGTCGGTAAAAGAAGACGGTAAGGTAGGCGGATGGGTTCGCTTCTCACATGAAGGAGTATTGAACTGGTGTGCCGGAATTACGCTTGGTCAGTTTAAAAAGGACTTTAAGCCGACCATTGTAAAAATCGGACCGAAAGAGATAAAACGCTGGGATTTATCTCTATAAATAGTGCCTTTTAGTTAAAATCATAATCCCGACGTAAACCGTAGAGGTAAACCGTCGGGGCTATAAAGCTTTTCGTACGAATAAAAAAAGCTTCCGGAAATATTTGAAACTTTCAATTTATATCATTCCGGAAGCTTTTTAACGATGATAGTGCACCCCTAAAAATCTCAGTTTTTAGGGGTGCTTTAAACTTACTTTGCAAATACCGGCTGAACGGCTTTTACCCATTCGTCGATCTTCTCGGCAACTTTAGCATCGCCTTTATCCAAACACAGACCGAGCATTCTGCCGCCTCTTTCCATACGAGAAAACTTAAACTCATATCCGCAGGGGCATACATCACCGACAAAACGAGCGCCGCTGAAGCGGAGCTTATCATAGAAGTCCGCGGCACCGGAACAGAAGCTGTCGGGATGGCGTTCCTGGCTTCCGACGCCGACAATCGCAACATTCTTCCCGGAAAAATCAACCGTATGCAGCAGTTTTACTTTACCGCCCCAGTCTTCCATTAAGGCGCCGAAGAAGTAGCTGGAGGACATCAACACCACGTTTTGATATCCCGCTATTGCATCTACAGTTGTGTCTTTCATATTGTGCACATCGGCTCCCAGTTTTTCTGCAATCTGCTTTGCAAAAGTTTCGGTTACGCCGCCTTTACTTGCATAAAAAATTCCTGTTTTGCTCATATAATACTCCTATTATTCTTATTGATGATAGATTTATCATTACTGACACATCAATTGCAGTTATAATATAATAACTATCATATAATATCAAGAATAGGTCTTATTTTATAAGGCATAGGCTGTCGGGCGATGAAGAGAGCTAAACGACGGGGCAGCAAACGGTCAATAAATCAAGTATACTAAAGGTGTAATAAGTTACACAATCATGGTATTTTTTAACCGCGTTATTTTAGCGATCGAATCTATACCTTTCATTAATTGAGGCGCCGATTAATCCGTTCAAGATTGAGCGGCGCCTTTTTTTATCGACTGAGCATTTCCGGTGACTTGGTTGGATGTTATTCGGCGTTTCCTTTTTTCCCTAACTGACCGCAAGCGCCGCCAATCGTTCTGCCGCGCTTTTGCCGGATCGTTACATTTAAGTTTTCTGCCATTAAATATTGATAAAAAGATCGTATTTCGGAATCCGAGGGTGTGCTATACGGTAATTGTTGCACGGGATTCCACGGAATAAGATTGATATGAATATTGAGCCCTTCGGTAAAAGTACGTACTTGCTGCGCTGCTTTGTAGGAAGTGTTTACATCTTTAAGCAGCGCGAGTTCCAGTGTTACCCGCTTATCGGTTTTATCATTAAAATAGCGGATTGCCTTTTTTAATTCGCTGAGCGGATTTGCTTTTGTAACCGGCATCAAGGTTGTTCGCAGGTCTTCGTCCGCGGTAGTCAGCGAAACGGCTAGACGGATATCAAGCTGCCTATCGGCAAGTTCATAAATGCCTTTACAAATACCGGATGTGGAAAGCGTTATCCGTCGATGCGAGAGATTTCTGCCCTTGGGATGAGTAAGAACGGCAATAGTTTTCGCGATACCGTCGAGGTTTAAAAGCGGTTCGCCCATGCCCATAAACACGATATTGTCCAGCTTACCGCAGATTTTTTCCAGATGCAAAAATTGTTCTATAATTTCGTTGGGGCTAAGATTACGCAAACAACCGAGTTGTCCTGTTTGGCAGAAGGTACAGCCCATCGGGCAGCCGACTTGGCATGAAACACAAGCGGTTTTCCGTTCGTGTTTATCAAACAATAGTACCGTTTCAATGCTACTGTCGTCATGTAACCCTATTCCGAGTTTTACCGTACCATCGGGATCTTTCAATACGGTTTCACATATGGTATTGCATGGCGTATATTCATCGGCTAGCCGTTCCCGTACTTTAAGCGGAAGATTTGTCATACCTTCAAACGACGAACATCCTCGCGCAATCCATTGAAAAATCTGCATAGAGTGAAAGCGTTGCGGTAAATTGCATACCGTATCAATTTCTTCCGGCAGCATTCCCGAAAGGGCTGTTTTTTTCGTAGTGTCGTTATCGATTTGTCCCAATCACCAGTGCCTTAATTTTGTAATGAAAAAAGTGTATCGCTTACTGCTTGGTTTTTAATGCCGTACTGTTGAAACGCTTGCAGCACTTCAATCGCTTTTGCTTTTTCGTTTGTATGGATGTAGCAATCAGCGAGCTCAAGATAGATACGGTAATTTTTCCGATCTGCTTGCAACAAATGCGTTAAACTGGTTATCGCTTCATCATATTTTCCCTGTATCTTGCACAAAATCGCAAGTCCAAGTATCGCATAAGAATCATAATCGATATCGAGCGCACGCTGATAAATCTGCTCGGCTTTTTCATAATCGCCGATGTGTCGGTATGCATCGCCCATACGGGTAAGAATCACTTTATTATTCGGATCTTTACTTAGAATTGCTTCCCAATATTTTATTGAATGTTGCTGCTGCTTCATACCGCGGTAGCAGTCCGCAA
>CAUPUT010000146.1:0-4755 GCA_963514615.1 uncultured Treponema sp. | reverse complement strand
TGTAGCGGTACTTTGCGCCGTCTATTTCCGCCGATTCAATGAGCGCATTGGGAATTCCCCGCACATACGAAATTGCAATCATAATGGAAAGCGGCAAGTCAAACGCAATGTATGGGATGATAACACCCAAACGCGTATTAACCAGACCGAGTTTTGCTTCCAATTGGAACAGCGGAATAATAACCGCATGAACGCTGATCATTAAGCCAAAGGCAAAAATTGAAGTAAATACCTTTGCGGATTTAAAAGGGAATTTCGTCAATCCGAAAGCCGCCGCCATTGCAAGCATCATGGTAGAAACGGTCGCCGTAATGGTATAGATAAAACTGTTTATCAACGCAATACCCAATCCCCCTTTAGCCCACGATTCGGTATAGTTAAGAACGGTAGGAGCTTTCGGCAACGCCAACGGGTGAATCATAATTTCCGCATTCAGTTTAAAGGATGAATAAAAAAGCCAAATAAGCGGAAAGAGCGTAAGCACCGAAAAGGTGAGCATCAAAATATAGGCGCTTATTTGCCAACCGTGAGAGGCTTCTTGCAGCATATTTCGTTTTGTAGTCATATCAGCCTCCTAGTAATCAAAGCGCTTTGTTACGGCTCGGCTTATCATCAGGGCTATAACGGTAAAGATAATAATGATAACGGCCAGCGCGCTGCCGTATCCGTAATTCTGGAATACAAAGGTCGTATTGTACATATAGACAGCGATAACCTCCGTAAAATGAGCGGGGCCTCCGCCGGTCATCGAATAGACAAGATCAAAACTTTTAAAGCTGCCCGAAACGGCGAGGATTGTATTGATAAAGATAACGTTTGCAAGCATCGGCGCAATCAGGCGGGTAAAAATCGTTCCCTCCCGCGCGCCTTCCAGCTGAGCCGCCTCGATAACGCTGTACGGTATCCGCTGTAAGTTGGCTAAAAAGATAACCATATAAAGACTGGTATGCTGCCATAACAGTACAAAGAGGATCGGTACAATCGCAAGATATTTATCCTCGAATATCGTCATAATGTAGTCGGGATTGCCGGTTAGGTCGCGTATAATTGCAGGAACCACGCCGACAGGAGAAAATATTCGGTTCCACAGTTGTGCGACAATAACGGAAGAAATGGTTATCGGTAAGAAAATCAGCACTTCAAAAAAGTTCGCGTGCTTTATCATTTTCCGGTACAGCATGTACGCAAGCAGCAGTCCGAGCGGAATCTGTCCCAATACCGAAATCAATACGATGAGGATATTGTTTCGTAAGCCGATGTAGAAAACGGGATCGGTAAACATTCTAATATAGTTACCAAGCCCGATAAATTCCATTTTTCCATACCCTTTCCACTTTGTCAGACTTAAATAAAAGCTGAACAGCACGGGAAAGATGATGATGCCGATGTAAATAATAAAAGCAGGCAAGATAAAAGAAATATAACTCATCCGCTTTTGCCGTAAGTACGTCATATATCGTAACCGCCTTGCTATTTAATTGAAGAACCTCTAAAAGCTTCCGTTTTTAGAGATGCCCAATTCATAATGTATAAATTTTTAATTCCTAATGCCGAGCGGCACTTTTCGTGTAAAATTCATGTCTTTACTATTCATATTCCTAAGATTTATTATTGTACGGATTGTTTAGCACAGAGAACCGCTTACCGCCACGATTATCCATGACGGTAAGCATTCCCTTACGTTTATATTTTTGTTTTACTAGACCTGTTCGATAACTGCGTTTTCGAACAGGTCGTCGAGTTCTAAATCGCATAAATAGTACCCTAAAATGCAACAGTTGAACAAAGTGTGAACTTTGGAAACTGCTGCATTGATGTGCGGAACGCGCATACGTTAATACGCGATGTTTGCGAAGCAAACTCGACGTGTTTTTCAGCCGCGCTATTTCAGCGGCTGAAAATAAACCTACGATTTAGAACATTGCATTTCAAGGTAACCTGTTCCGAAACGGAAGTTTCCGAACAGATTTACTTCTTGCGATGGGAATCGTTAGCAGCAACCCAAGCTTCGTATTCGTTTGCAAGCTCAGTGGGAGTTTTCTGCCCGATCATAACTGCTTGGATACCGGGATTGAGTAAACTATTTACACCTTCGCTGTCCATCTTCGCATCGATAACATAGCCCATGCTTTGATTGTTAATCAGGTCGATGTATTGCTTTGTAAGCTGGTCGATATCGAATTTTGAAAGATCAAGTTTATAGGTGGTAGTAGTGCCGTGTTTTGTCAAAATTTCACATGCTTCTTTACCGGACATAAAGGAAATGAATTTCCATGCAGCATCGGCTTTTGCACCGGTTAATTTTGCATTCATACCGAAACTTTCACCGGTTGTCGCAGCGCTTGACCCGTGCGTAACTTCGCCGGCAACAGCAGGGAATGCCATTAACTGATACTGTTCATAGTCTTCGGGTTTTGCAGCTTTTTTCAATGCGGAAATGCGCCAACCTGCATCCAAAAGATACACAGCCTTATCGGCAATAAATTCACCCCAAGAAGCAGTACCTTCCATCTGATTTACTCCCGGAGGGAACAGCTTTGAATCGGTCATCGTTTTAATCACGTTGATTGCATCGACAAATTGCTGATCGGAGAACTTTGCCGTTCCAACCATTGCTTTATCAAACCATGCAGTACCGGCCATACGATCGGTCAACATGGATAATAAGAGAGACTGTGCTTGCCATTGTCCTTTATTTGCAAAAGCGAGCGGAGTTAAACCGGCTGCTCTGATGGCGGGAACTTGAGCAATCATTTCGTCGAGTGTTGCCGGGGTCGTCAAGCCAAGTTGTTTTTGAAGTTTCGGATTGATATAAACAACGGTACATACCGCGAGGTTCTGTGAAATAATATAGATTTCACCATTCGGTCCCTGAGGCGCCCATACGGCAGGGTTATATTGATTTTTTAAATCGTCCGTCAAATAAGGACGCAGGTCTTTTACCATACCGCGGTCAAGCACATAGCCGGAGCGGGCGCCCGCATACGTGGTGAACACATCGGGAATATCTCCGGAGGCAGCCATGATTTGAAATTTATCATGGAAAGCTTCGCCGTTCACGTACTCGAATTCAAGTTTGATGTTTGGGTATTGCTTTTCAAAAGCTGCAACGGTCTCGGGCCAATACGCCGATTGCGGATTGGCAAGATCCATCTGCATATACACCGAAAGGGTTACCGGTGCATTCGAATCGGCGTTATCCTCTTTCGCTTTACAACTGGTAAGTACAAAAAATACGGTACACAAGCACAAGAACGATAGCGCAATGCTTTTCTTCATTTGCATCCTCCTTAGACGACAGCGATAAATTCATCACTGTCAGCGTTAAATATAGTAGCTTAAAAATAGTATATCATCGATTTGTGCTTTTTACCAGTAAAAATTTACAATATACGTAAAGCTACCTCAAAGTACGGTTAGGTTTTTAGGGATGCTCACTTAAATTTTACCATTGAAGCTATAACACTATCCAAGCAGCGCATGCTCAAGATATTCAAAACACTCCTGCAAATCGGTACACCGGAGAATCGCGTAATCGTCAAAATATGTCGGCTGTTCGTTAACAATGGCAACCGCCCCTCCCGCTTTCAGGGTCAGCTGCGGCAATGTTGCAGCCGGATAAACGGTAAGGCTGCTGCCCAATACCAGCAGTAAATCCGCTCTATCGCATTCCTGTTGAGCCTCCGTTATCGCCGCAAATGGGAGCGCTTCGCCGAAAAACGTAATATCCGGCTTTAATGCATGATGACACTTGGGGCAAAGCGGTACCTCTCCCGTACGGGCAACCTCGACGATATCCTCAAAGGATGTACTATATGAACAATCCATACAACTATGCCGAGAAGGAGAACCGTGCACTTCTATCACGTGCTTACTTCCGGCTTTCTGGTGCAATAAGTCGATATTTTGGGTAATGAGCGCCTTTAATATTCCGCGGGATTCCAATCCGGCAAGTACCTGATGCACAATCGAAGGTTTCTTCTCTTGCAATCCGTAGATAAATTCCTTTGCAAGCCGGTAGTATACGGAAGGTGTCTCTCTAAATATCTCTATATCGAACATCTTATCGGTTTCGGGCAGCGTATAAAGCCCGTTCTTACCCCTAAAATCCCGAATACCGGACAAGGTACTAACTCCGGCGCCCGTAAACGCAACGCAGTGCTTTGCCGCCGCGATACGATCCGCTAATTCTTGATATGTTGTTTCGTTTTTCATACAAGTTTCCCTTTTGTGTAATCGATACAGAGACTGAACAAAGTACAGTAGATTACTTTGCTTTTTTTGTCGCTTCTACGGCGAGGGTATCACACAATTCGTTGTAACGATTACCGGCATGGCCTTTTACCCACATCCACTCAAGGCTGATTTGAGAGGCAAGCGCATCCAGCTGCTGCCACAGATCTTGATTCTTTACCGGTTCCCTGCCGGCTGTTTTCCATCCGTTCAGCTTCCACTTTTTTATCCACGAAGAAATCCCCTGCTGCACATACTGGGAATCCGTATGCAAGGTTACCGGACAATCGGCATATCGGGGCTGTATCTTTTCCTTATAGGCAATAAGCGCTTGGATAACGGCGGATAATTCCATCCTGTTATTCGTAGTCAGTTTTTCTCCGCCGGAATCCCGCAGTAATTCCTGTTCCTGCTGCTCGCCTGCACTGTCTTTAAGAATCATCACAAATGCCCAGCCGCCCGGCCCGGGATTTTGAGAGCATGCTCCGTCGGTGTACAATTTAATTTTTGCTGTTGTCATAA
>CAUPUT010000145.1:0-4756 GCA_963514615.1 uncultured Treponema sp. | reverse complement strand
TGTCGGATAAAACACTCGAATACTGCGCTTCTCAGCTTCCGGCGGGCGCAGGATACCACATCCATGTTGCGGAGGGTATGTCCGATGTGTTCGATTCGGTGCAGAAACACGGGAAGCGGGTTGTACAGCGCCTCTACGATTTTGACATTCTCGGTAAAAACACCTTTGCCGTGCATTGTATCCACATCAATCCTTTGGAAATGGATTTATTGAAAGAAACCGATACGATGGTCATACATAACCCCGAATCGAATATGGGTAATGCGGTCGGCTGTCCGCCGGTGTTGGAAATCTTTAAGCGCGGCATTTTGATCGGGCTCGGTACGGACGGATATACGAGCGATATGCTTGAATCGTACAAGGTTGCGAATATTCTGCACAAGCACAACACCTGCGATGCCACCGCCGCGTGGACGGAAATCCCCGAAATGCTGTTTACCAATAACGCAAAGATTGCCGCGCGCTACTTTGATGGCGAGCTCGGCGTCCTTAAAGCGGGAGCAAATGCTGACGTAATCGTTACCGACTATAACCCGCTGACGCCCCTCCATGCCGGTAACGCGAACGGTCACATCCTGTTCGGTATGAACGGCCGTAACGTGGTAACCACTATCGCGGCGGGCAAGGTACTGATGAAGGATCGCGCTGTTACCGTTGCCGATGAAGAAGCCGTCTTTGCCAAAGCACGGGAAGTCAGCGCCGCCCTGTGGAAACGGCTGTAGGTAAAGGATAAAACTTGTTAAAGGAGGTAATATATGAGTGAAAAATATGTAGATGGCCTTTCCGCTATTCCCCAATCAGGGCGCAAAAGTTTTTGGTCTATCACAATGGTATGGACAGGTTTTATATTTGTTGTGATAAGCATGATGGCCGGAGGAGGTATGGCTGCCGGCTTACCGTTTAAAGATATTCTTTGGGTAACTTTCTTTGGTAACATTATATTAAGTATCGTTGCGATACTTATCAGTATTATAGCCGCACATACGGGACTGAGCTTTGCATTAATGAGCCAATTCAGTTTCGGAAAAAAAGGTTCGCGGCTAGCCGCTCTTTTTGTTCCTGTAATAAATCTGGGATGGTATACTATTCAATCCGCAATATATGGTCATCTAATCGCCCTCATTTTCGGTGTACAGGAAACTATTTGGGAACATATATTAATGATGTTGTCGGCTCTTGTAATGGGTATATTCGCATTATTAGGCTTTGAAGCACTGACAATTTTAGGCTTTGTTGCTATCCCTGCAATTATATTTTTGTCTATCGGGACTGCGACGAAGGCGGTTATGTATGCAGGTGGGTTACAGGCCGTAATGGCGATTGTACCGAAGAATCCTATCAGTTTTAGTGCAGCCGTAACGATAACGGTCGGAACATGGATATTTTCAGCTTCAACTTGTATTGCAGATTTTATGCGTTATGCCCGTAATATACGGGAGGCCGTCTTAAGCTCGGTTTTGGGGCTTGTAGTCGGTAACAGTTTATTAATAATCTGCGGAGCATTAGGTGCGTATGCCTATAATGATAGTGATTTGCCGAACGTACTATTAACGATGGGGCTTGTGGTGCCGAGCATTATTCTAATGACAACGAATATATGGACAACGAACGGTGGTAATTTATTTTCGACCGGAATAAATCTTGCCCATACTTTTCATACAAGCAGTAAGAAGGCCACAGCCTTTGTTCTTATCTTTTCCATGGTATTAACTTTGATAAAACCGCATGAGATCGGCGCTTTTTTCGTATTTTTAAATTTCTTAGGTACGGTTATCCCGCCTTTACCCGGGATTATGTGTGTTGATTACTATATCCTTAATAAACGAAAATATAATGATATTTCTATGGAAACGTTAAAAGATTGGAATATCATTGCATGGATTTCATGGATATGTGCAGCTGTTGCTGCTCGCTTCATACCTTTCGGCTATATGCCAATCAACGGCATTATCTGCGGAGGTGCTATCTATTTTTGTTTGATGAAAATATTTAAGGTACATACTTATACGGTTTTAAATGATATGGATAGGGGGGATATTCATGAACGATAAAAATATTACAGTCTATAAGATTTTAGCATGGATCGGAATTATTCTGATGGGTGTTGCTTCTTTTTTGGCTTGTCTTGGTAATACTCCTGCTATGGTTACGGCTGGAAATGTAATATTAATCCTTAGTATTATTATAACAACATGGGGATTTACTTATTGGCGTCCATAAGGAGAATCATGTTTAATTAATTGATACTTTTATTAGAGCAGATGTTCAAAGATATCGAAAGAGTATGCAAATCGATATTTTGAAAATAAGGGAGAAAATAGAGTATGAGTGATAGAATGAACCCGATACCATTCAAGAATTTGATGGAATGGATTAGAACGGAATATCAAACCGAGAGGACGATTTTCGGCGTTAAAAAACTGTACCGCGCCGATTCCAAACGCTATTTGGAGCTGTTCGGGCAGCGGTTTGAAAATCCGCTCGGGCCGGCTGCGGGGCCGCACACACAGTTGGCGCAAAATATCGTCGCTGCGTATGCTGCGGGCTGCCGGTTCTTCGAGCTAAAGACTGTGCAAAAGTTAGACGGAGAAGACCTGCCGGTTGCAAAACCGTGTATCAATGCGGCGGACGAATGTTATAATGTCGAATGGTCTACCGAGCTGCGCGTGCCGCAGGCTTTTGACGAATACGTAAAGGCGTGGTTTGCGCTTAAAGTGATTTCGCAGGAATACGGTCTCGGCAGCCCCGACGGTTTTATCTTTAATATGAGCGTCGGCTACGATCTTGAAGGGATTAAGACCCCGAAAGTTGACGCCTTTATCGAAGGAATGCGGAATGCATCGAATACGCCGGTGTGGAAGGAATGTACCGACTACCTTTTAAGCCATACCGATTTGTTCCCGTCCGTGTCGGAAGCCTTCCTCCGCGGGTTGCCGACGCAGGTGTGTACATCGATTACGCTTTCCACCTTGCACGGCTGTCCGCCTGCCGAAATCGAACGCATCGCGATGTACCTCATCACGGAAAAACACCTCCATACCTATATCAAGTGTAACCCCACGCTGCTCGGCTACGAGTTTGCCCGCGACCGTATGAACAAGATGGGCTATGAGTACGTTCAGTTTGACGATCATCATTTTAAAGATGATTTACAGTTCAGCGATGCGGTACCCATGCTTGAGCGTTTGCTGCAAGAGTCTGATAAGCGCGGACTGATGTTCGGGGTTAAGATTACCAACACCTTCCCCGTAGACATTGCCCGCGGGGAGCTGCCCGGACAGGAAATGTATATGTCGGGGCGGTCGCTGTTCCCGCTGTCTATCGCCGTTGCGCTGAAACTGTCGGAAGTCTTTAACGGAAAACTCCGTATTTCCTATTCGGGCGGTGCGGATTATTTTAATATTGCCGATATTTACGAAACGGGAATTTGCCCCATTACGATTGCAACAACGATTTTGAAGCCGGGCGGATATGCGCGTTGTCAGCAGCTGGTTGGCGAGTTGACAGCAAAGCCGTTTAACAAGGATTTTTCCATCAACGTGGAAAAACTGCGCCGCCTTTCAAATGCCGTCGTTGAAAACCCGCGTCATCGCAAATCGGTTAAGCCCGAAGCCTTCCTCAAGATTCCTGCAAAGGTGCCGCTTGCCGACTGCTTTGCCGCTCCCTGTATTTCCGGCTGTCCCATCAATCAGGATATCCCCGCCTATATCAGGCTGACCGGCGAGCAAAAATACGAAGAAGCGCTCCGTGTTATCACGGATAAAAACCCGTTGCCGTTCATCACCGGCACGATCTGTAACCACCGCTGTATGACCGGCTGTACGCGCAATTTCTATGAAGATCATGTGCATATCCGCGCCGTTAAACTCGAAGCGGCGCGCCATGCGATCGAAACTGTGAAGCAAAACATAAAGACGCAAAAACCGGCGCAGAAAAACGGAGCGAAGGTTGCCGTTATCGGAGCCGGCCCTGCCGGTCTTGCAGCCGCCTATTTCTTAACCCGCGACGGAGCGGACGTTACCGTGTTTGAAAAGAAAGCGCGCGCCGGCGGTATCGTGCAGTACGTCATTCCTGAGTTCAGAATCCCTGCCGCGTCGATTGGACAGGACGTTGAGCTTGCATCTTCCTTCGGCGCTTCCTTCGTGTATAACAGCGAACAGCGTTCCGTTGAAGCGCTCAAAAAACAGGGCTTTACCCATGTTGTGTTTGCTATCGGCGCGTGGAAGCAGAGTGCGCTGGCTTTGGAAAAAGGCGCGGCGGCAAATGTTATCGAATTCCTTGAGCAGGCGAAGCAAGCGCCCGAAACGCTCAAGCTGGGGAAAAACGTCGTGATCCTCGGTGCGGGGAACACCGCGATGGATGCCGCCCGCGTTGCAAAGCGTACGAAGGGGGTCGAACATTCCTTTATCGTATACCGCAGAACCAAGCAGTTTATGCCCGCCGATGCGGAAGAACTGGAACTCGCCTTGGAAGACGGAGTTGAATTTAAAGAACTGCTTGCACCTGTTTCGTACGAAAACGGAATTTTGCGCTGCGAAAAGATGAAGCTCGGTGAACGGGGCGCAGACGGCCGGCAAAAACCGGTACCGTCGGGTGAGTTTATAGATATCCCCGCCGACACCGTAATCGCATCTATCGGTGAAAAAATCGACACCGATCTCTTTGCGGAATCCGGCATTGCGCTGGACGGGAAGGGTAGGGCGCAATACAATCCCGCTACGTTTGAAACGAATGTGAAAAATGTATATGTCATCGG
>CAUPUT010000144.1:0-4757 GCA_963514615.1 uncultured Treponema sp. | reverse complement strand
CGCCCTCCTGCTCGGTGAAAACGCATACAAGAAAATTCCGGTAAACGGAAATGAAAGAGAAATTCGGGAATTTCTCACTAGCCCGGTTTTTCGCCGGGGGTGTTGATTTAAAGTTTAATTCGTAATTTTTAATTTCCTCTGTTAAACTTGGTTGACACTGATGTTAAATTATACTATCTTTATTTTAGCGACGGATGCGTCGCTAATTGTTTTAATTGAAGGTCGTTGGAAAAGTCTATGTGTGCAATAAAAAGGCTTCCTGCAAATGTCCGCAAAAAGGAAATCAGGGAAGCGGCAAAAAAGGTGTTTTTAAAAAAAGGATTTGCCGATACCGGTATGGAAGATGTTATCGCCGCAACCGGTATGAGTAAGGGCGGCGTTTACCGTCACTATAAAAGCACATCGGAAATGCTCTATGACCTTATGCTTGACGGTAATGAATACCGCTCAGATCTTTCCGAAGATTTTATGCGCAGCCATCCTTCCGCTTCACCCGAAGATATCGCAATCGAAATTACCCTTATGAAAATGCTTGACCCTAATGAGTATAAATCCTTATATGCCATGTTTTTAATGGAAGCGGAAAAAAATGAAACGCTTAAAAAATTACGCGATGAACTGATAAAAGAATCGGCAAAGGAATTACGCTCATTTTTACATGAACACGACCTCGATAAACTCATTCCCTTAACAAGTGAAACCGGCATCGCTTTTCTCAA
Organism: uncultured Treponema sp.; assembly: GCA_963514615.1. GTDB lineage: Bacteria > Spirochaetota > Spirochaetia > Treponematales > Treponemataceae > Treponema. Next base: position 4,038 of record CAUPUT010000144.1, on the reverse strand, counting down.
TGCCGTCATCGTATCATGCGAAGTACTATCGGTCGGTACAGTGTTTAGAAAAAACAAAGATTTTTTTAGAAACATCATTCGTCATTATTTGGGTAGAGGAGAATCACAATGAACCTGATAAAAAAACACATCGGTAAGCACAAGGGGATGTATGCAGCTTCCATATTTTGCGCCTTGCTTGAGGTTGCTATGGGGCTTATTACATACATCATTTTAGCGGGAGCAGTCGCCGCTCTTATCAGAGGCAGTAAAGACCTGCACTTTTACACAAAGGCAGCAGGCAGTATTTTGCTCTGTTTTATATTAAAAGAAATCTTTGCGTCGGTTTCCACATCAATATCGCACAGAGCAACATTTTCGGCATTGAAGGATATGCGCAAGGATATTGCAGATAAGATGTTTAAAATGCCCTTAGGTGATATTCTCAATATATCATCGGGTAAACTTAAAAACATTCTCGTCGAACAAGTCGATTCAATGGAAACAACATTGGCACACCTTGTTCCGGAAATGACGGCAAACATTGTAGGCCCGCTCATTCTGTTAGTATATATGTTTCTCTTGGATTGGAGACTCGGCGCTCTTTCTCTTGTGCCGCTTGTTATCGGTATGATGTTTATGAAGACGACAATGAAATCCTACGGAACAAACTACGCCGAATCGGTAAAAATAAATCAAGAAATGAATAGCGCCGTAGTAGAATACATCAATGGTATCGAAGTTATTAAAACTTTTAATCAAAATGAAAAATCATATAAAAAATACAGCGATGCGGTTTACAATAATGCTGACTTTTATTATAGATGGATGAAGCAATGTATGGTCGGTGTTTCGGCATACCGAACTATCTGTCCGATGATGCTCTTAACGATTTTGCCTTTCGGCATATTCTTTTATTTACATAATTCCATTACATCCGTGCACCTTATTACCATCATTATTCTGTCATTCGGTACCATCGAAAACATCATTGCGGCAACGAATGCTTTGGACGACCTTGCGCGGATAAACACCATCACCGGAGAAATAAACGGAATATTGGAATCAAAAGAATTGGCTCATACGGAAAAACGGGCAGCGATTTCCGATTATACTATCGAATTTAAAAATGTTGATTTTTCATACACGGACGATAAAAAAATATTGAGCGGCTTGAACCTTTTATTAAAAGAAAAATACATTACCGCCATCGTCGGGCCGTCGGGTTCGGGAAAGTCTACCATCATCAGATTGATTGCAGGCTTTTGGGATACAACGGCAGGACGGCTCAGTATCGGCGGTACGGATATAAAAGATATTCCGCTTGAGCAGCTTTCGGAAATTATTTCCTATGTATCGCAGGATAACTATTTATTCGATATGTCCATACGCGAAAATATCAGAATAGGAAGACCTGATGCGAGCGATGAAGAAGTTGAAAGCATTGCAAAAAAATCGGGTTGTGATGAATTTATACGAAAACTTGCACACGGTTACGACACGGTAAGCGGACAAGGCGGAAGCCGTCTTTCAGGCGGAGAAAAACAGCGAATCTCCATCGCCCGCGCTATGCTCAAAAATGCCCCGATTGTTATCCTTGACGAAGCGACGGCATATATGGATACCGAAAACGAAAGCCTCATGCAAAAAGCTATCGGCAGTTTGGTACAAGGTAAAACCCTTATTGTGGTTGCTCATCGATTACGAACCGTCGTCAATGCAGACACCATCGTTGTAATCGAAAACGGCAGTGTGGAAAGTACCGGCACACACACCGAGCTTTTGGAAAAATCGGCGCTGTACCGCGGCATGTGGGAAGCAGCCATTAAGGGAGAAGAATAATGATAAGTGTTTTTAAAAAGATTATCCGCTTTGCAGAAAAAGAGCGGGCAAATATACGAAAATCAATTATTGCAGGTTTTATGAATGCGGTTTTTAACGCATTGCAGTTTGCGGCGATTTATTATGTATTGGTGAAAATCTTTGGTACTACAAACGGAAAAACAATCGAAACAAAAGATATTGCGGTAACGCTCGGTATTTTACTGCTAAGTCTTGCAGGAAAGATGATTACCAAATATCTTTCTCAGCTGCAGCAAACCCATGCCGGTTATTTTATGGCAGCAGACAAAAGGATTGAAGTCGGCGAAAAACTGAAAAAAGTCCCGATGGGCTTTTTTAGCGACTTTAGTTTAGGAAAACTTACCACACTGAGTACGACTACTTTGAGCCTTATCGAAGCACAGGTGCCTTTGCTTTTGGTTTTAATGCTCGGCGGTTTATTGAATACAAGTATTTTTATATTGAGCCTTTTCTTTTTTAACGTAAGAATAGGACTAATCGCAGCAGCCGGTATGGCGGGATTTTTTATCGTTACCGCTTGTATGGAAAAACGCTCGCGTAATAATGCTCATCAAATCCACGAAGCGCAGCAAGATTTAACCAAACAGGTGCTTACCACAGTGCAGGGAATGTCCGTTATAAAATCCTATAATCTTTCAGGAGAGAATAATAAAGAATTGCATAAGGCTTTTGACGACAACTGCCGCATTACGATGGGACTTGAAAAAATAATGACACCGTACATTGCTGCGCAGCGTATCGTTATCGGAGCGGCAATAAGTTTTATGGTGTATTCTTCCCTTATGCTCTATTTAAAAGGAGCCATGCTTTTGCCCGATGCGATTATGTCGATGATTGCAAGTTTTATCATTTTTGAAGGCTTAAAAGGCGCAGGCAGTTTGATGGCTATTTTGAGGATTACGGAAAACGCTATCGACAGTTTAAACTATCTTGAAACAATGCCTGAAATACATACGGGAGAAACAATTCAGACAGCACCTCATACTTCCGGCAATGCAAAAACGGAAATCGAATTTAAAAACGTATCGTTCAGCTATGATGAAAAAAATATTCTTACCAATGTTTCCTGCAAGATGCATGAGCGTGAAATTACCGCTATTGTCGGCCCGTCAGGTTCGGGCAAAACGACGCTCTGTAATTTGATTGCACGCTTTTGGGATGTGCAAAGCGGCAGTATCACTATCGGCGGAGTTGATATCAAAGATGTAAGTTTGGAAACCTTGATGAGCAAAATCAGTATGGTATTTCAAAATGTCTATCTTTTTGAAGACACTATCGAAAACAATATTAAATTCGGAAAGCCGGAAGCAAGCCGCGAACAGGTTATTGAGGCAGCAAAAAAAGCAATGTGCCATGACTTTATCGAAGCATTGCCGAACGGTTATGACACGCTTATCGGTGAAGGGGGCGCTTCCTTATCGGGCGGGGAAAAGCAAAGACTTTCCATTGCCAGAGCTATTTTAAAAGATGCCCCCATCATTATTTTTGATGAAGCGACGGCAAATGTCGACCCCGAAAACGAAGATAAACTGCGCCTTGCTATCGAAGCACTGACGGAAAACAAAACCATCATTATGATTGCGCACCGCCTGAAAACCATCCGCAATGCCGACAGGATTTTGGTACTTCACGACGGCGTCATCGAACAAAGCGGCGCCCATGAGGAACTCATGGCACAAGGCGGCCTTTACAAAAAACTCATCATCGCAAAAAACGAATCTGCAGGATGGAAGTTGTCTAAGAATGTACCTCCTTGTACATTCTTAGACGACGAGTTTTGAGCAAAGCTCAAAACATCGCTATCTCTTGGAATCACTGCCATCCTTGGCAGTATTGAATTGACGTCCATGTCAATCCTTGGCCGCGAGTTTTTGCAGAGCAAAAACATCGCTGCTGCGTAGAACCACGGACATCCGTGTCCGTATTGAAATAATTGACCTCCTTGTACATTCTTAGACGACGAGTTTTGAGCAAAGCTCAAAACATCGCTATCTCTTGGAACCACCGCCATCCATGGCGGTACAGGATTGACATCCGTGTCCGTATGTCAATCCTGTACCGGTTCGAGATTTGGGGGATTTATAGTACTAGACTTACTATAGCAAAAATATTATATTATCCGAGATTATACATAATAAAATGTTGTACAAAAATAAGGAGTTGACATGAATAAAAAAAATGTATACACTGCCCCCC
>CAUPUT010000143.1:0-4791 GCA_963514615.1 uncultured Treponema sp. | reverse complement strand
GTTGTAAGATAAAAATGCCTAATAAAGATAATGCTGATTGTTAGACCGGCAAATGCAATAAGCGAAAGGAGTAATGCGATAAGTTTTGTCTTAATCTTTGTTGGTTTTAAAATATTTTTCATAGATATTTCCTTTGGATGTTTTGCGAATTTTCAAACCGCTTTTGGCAGGAAACATCGGGGGAGGGGGGGTACCGTTTTTCTCCATCTTGTCAAGCATTTTTCCTTTTCCCATAAAAATAATGATCTCTTATATGAATTTATCGCATATACGGTTGGAACATCTGTTTAACAGTAAATTCAATACAATTACTTGTACCACGGAAAAGAAAAATCTGCAAGGAAAATTAGTATTGCCTCATATCGTTAGTCGCTAGGCCTTACAAGCGATACCATTTATCTCTCTTACATCAGCTTTAAAATACCATCCCAACCGCAGTTAAAAAAGACCGCCAGTTCCTTTACATATTCAAGTGCTTTTTTGCGAGTCATGTCATGCGCAACGGTTTCAAACACGGCGGTAAAATACGCGCTTGTAATCATGTGATGCAATTCACGGCTCACAATACCTTCAAGTTTTCCTCGCTTCCGTAAAAGACGGTAGTATTTTTCGGTGACGGAAATCTCAAGCTCAACTAAGTCGTGAATATAATGCTCGTACTTTGTTCCGGCAGACCGGCAAATTACGAGTTTAAATGCATCGAAATTATCATAAATATAGTTTACGAAAATCTGCAGATATTCCGTAGACAGTTTTCTGCTGAATTGCGTTTCACTTTTTTCGATTAAATCGAAGTGAGCTTCTTGCGCATGTTTGAATTGTTCAACCAAACCGTCTGCCGCTTCGGATACCAACGCGGTAAATAGGGCTTCCTTATCGGGGTAATAACCGTAGAATGCCCCCTGCGTAAATCCGGCATCCGCTACAATCTTTCTTAAAGAAGCATCTTTAAAACCTTTTTCCAAAAATTCCTGTTTTCCGACTTCCAATATTTTTTTCTGTGTATCTGATACGCCCATATTTTACCCCATGCTAATCGGTATTTCCAAACATCTTCGTTTATCCTAAATATTTCATACCTATTGAAATCGTTGTATCCGTTCATAGAGCGCTGTTGCAATAGGCAAGAGCATCTCTTTGGTGTTTTGGTCAGGGTCGTCCAATACTGTTTCCAAAAGGTCATGCAAGATAAGGCCGAGGCATTTCCCTGCGGGAATTCCGATCGCCATTAAATCTTTTCCGTTAACCGCTAAATCTTTAAGACTATATGCTCCTTCCTCTTTTAAAATGTTATCGATTCGTGCCGTAAATTCTACAAGAAAGTTCGGTTCCGTATATGTGCCTGTCAGTCCGAATACATCAGCTTTTCTTAGTGCAAATAAATCGTCGATGTTTTCTTTTCCAACGCGGACGATAAAACGGCGGACGGCGGCGTCAGTCCATGAAGGGTCATAATGAAACATGTGTTCGGCAACTAAATGAGCAGTCTTTTCTATTTCGGCATTAGAGTATTTCAGACGCCGCATAATGCTGCGGGTCATTTTTTCGGAGACAGCCTCATGGCGATAAAAAGTACAGCTGCCGTCCGAGGCTTCTTTGCGGACAGCGGGTTTTCCGATATCGTGAAAAAGCCCCGCGAGCCGGATATGAATATGTTCCATCCCCGCAGGACAGGCGTTACACACTAAAAAGCTGTGGTCAAGTACATCAAAATGGTGGTAACTTCCCTGCGTAACACCGCGGCATGCTGTCAGCTCCGGGATAAAGAGGTTCAACAGTCCTGTGCTTTCCATGAGGCGCAGCCCGGTGAGTGGGGCGGGGCATGCAAGTATTTTGGTAAATTCCTCGCGAAACCGTTCAATGGAAATTTTCTGAGTGATATGCAGTGCCTGCGATATTGCCTGTAGTGTTTTCGCATCGATGGTAAAACCAAGCTGTGCTGCAAAACGAACGGCACGGACGGGGCGTAAGCCGTCTTCTAAGAAGCGATCAAGCGGATTTCCCACCGTTTGAATTAAACCGGCACGTATATCTGCTCTTCCGTTAAAGGGATCGACGATTATACCATCAGGTAATGAAATTGCGATGGCATTCATCGTAAAGTCTCGGCGTGCAAGATCTTCCTCAATTGTCGCCGTATACGAGACTTTGACCGGGTGTCGTCCGTCGGTATAATCCGCTTCGGTACGGAAGGTTGTACATTCGATATGCTTATTTTTATAGATAATGGTAACGGTACCGTGTTCTATGCCGGTTGGAATGGTTCGCCGAAATAGGCGCATTACTTCTTGCGGCGGTGCATCGGTTGCAATATCCCAATCGCTTGCTTTTTTCTTTAAGAAAAAGTCGCGGACAGCCCCGCCGACAAGATATGCCGAAAAACCTGCATTCCGAAAATATCCGCTGATTTCTTTGAGCAGAGACGGAACGGGAAATTTTTGTTCCATGACTTTGTACTTCAGTATCGAATTCCGGTTAGATAAAGAAGCGTAAATCTTTTCTGCCGGTCATATTGAAGCGGTACGCCGTAATATAAGTCCCCGTTATGGCGGTTAGAGCGTTAATCGCTGCTGAAACGGATCCGATAAAAAATGCTGTCGGCCGTAAAATTAAATAGCCCGATTCAAAACCTCTTCCATAGAGCGAACATACTGACGCTAACGCAATGTATGTACCTCCTGCAGGAAATCGTCCGAGTAAGCATGAGAACAGAGATGCAATTCCCATCAGCCAGAACATATCCTGAATATTTAATGGAAGGCTTGAATAAGATTTTAAGATTACAATAAAACTGACAGTAATCGCTAAGGCTGAACCCGCCCTGCCGAAAATAGAGAAAATAGGCAGCGCAACGGAAGAAATACGCCGACGTACACCGAGGCTTTCATTGGAGTGGCGTAGTAATACACTGAGTGCAACATGGGTGTCCTGTGAAAAGAAAGCAGCCAGCATTGGGGCGAGACTTGCATAGAGCACTCGGTATGGATTTATGTCACGGCAGAAAATCTTTAATATTGCGGGATAAATAACGAGTGCAACAATGAGTAGATCGATAAGGAGCAAAATTACAAAATCGGCAAACACAGCAGTCTGCAATATTTCATGAAACCTAACTACCCAATAAGCGGAAACGGCTACCATACCGAACACCAGCATATCGACAAAGAATACCAATACTGCATAAGCAACCCGTGCAAGAGAATCGATAAGCGTTATAGTCGGTTTTGCAATATTTTTGTCAACCGCACATCCTGCTCCTGCAAACCCTCCGAAAATACAAAGAGGTAGAATATATGTCCCGTTGATAACAGCTTCGAACGAACTTGAAGGGAGTAATTGCAGCAGCGATTCTTTAATGCCGAGCGCTTGTATGTCGGATATGCTTTCAACGAAAATGGGAATTCGCGTCGGCGTATGAATGATGACCGACAGTAAGCCAATAAAGGAAAGCAGTAATGCCGCAACGCAGATAATAAGGCTTGTAATAAGTGCGAGTTTAAACAAACTTCTGTTTTCGCGTAATTCGAAGATGCTGAGTGTAAATCCGAAGAATACTGCCGGATAGAGGGCATACCGCCCAAACTGTATCGCGGCTTTTGATAAAAATTCCGAGGCCTGTACAAACAGCGTATTTTCGGCTCCTGCAACGAGTGCGAAGGTTACACCCAACGCAATACCGATCAGATATTTCAACCAAATTTTCATACCGGTTGAGTGTAACCCAAAGATAGTACTGCGTCAACGCCGCACGCTATGGGCAGACGCATCAGGCAGTTGTGACAGCCCTGCGGAAAAATTGAAACTATTCAAGCAGAGCAACGCCAAGGAATTGCCATCCGTGTCAATTCCTTGGCTGCCGGTTTTTTTTAAACCTGGTTTCTGTTTATCGCCCCTGCCATCCTTGGCAGTTCTGTCTGCAGCTTAAATGGTCTCCAAGCCTATATATTTTGCAGAATTGGAGCTATTTCCCTGATGCGTTTACCCATTTACCGGAAAAATGTGCGAAATTTTGGATAAAATTTCGCAGATAAATTTAAGATGGCTATGGGGAGTTTACGGGAGTGCTTTTATTTCAGCTTCCGTCGGGCTGGTAACTTTCACAGCTTCAATCTGTAGCTCGATTAGCTTTAAATTAATCCCGTTAATCGTATAAGAAACGGTTTGAGTTCCACTTCCCAAATCTATTTTGGCTTTATTTCCGGTTAAAAGCTGATAAGTCCTTTTTGGGGGTTCTTTTTGAAGGCCTTTTTTCCGGGGGAAGCCCGTATTTTCAGCAACTTGGATATTTTTTCCGTCTGCCGCCAAACACATATACGGTTCCTGCTGTGCTCCCGCCGGTACCCCCGCTCCAGACAATGGCTGAGGAAATGTCTGCGAACCCATTTTCGAGATTTTCCATACACCGGCGATTTCGTTGGTACCGTTGTTATTCTGGTTGTTACTATTGGTAACATTACCGTTGGAGTTGCCGCTCCCGGCGCTATTTGCCTGACCGCAGCCGACTGTTACAAATGTTATGCCGATAAGCATAACCAATACACCAGTCATGGAGATAAGTTTTTGTTTCATAGGTTTTCCCTTCCTTCCTGCAATGTTTTATTCATTGCAATGCATTGTGTTGATTACCGAAAATTCCTCCTTGTAGAAGGCTGCTATCTGCGTGCCCTAATTTTAAGCAAACGGATACTTTTTCGGCCTAGTCCACAAACTGCGAACTTATCTTCCATTATCCGCGCCCCTGTTATCCCTCTCGCTCCCTCCCCCACCAAATGACATTCCAGCACTTCACCT
>CAUPUT010000142.1:0-4793 GCA_963514615.1 uncultured Treponema sp. | reverse complement strand
TATATGCTGTAATAAATAGAAAAGAAGTGCATGATGCTTCCGGCGAGTACAAAGAGGTGCCAGACGCCGTGCATCCATTTTATTTTTTTCATTGCATAAAAAATGCAGCCGACGGTATAGAGTACACCGCCTAAAATCAAAAAACGAAAACTAAGTAAGGAAAGTTGTTCTTTCAGCGGCTTCGTAGCGAATATAATAAGCCACCCCATCGGGATATAGGTAACAACCGATAACACGCGCACCCTGCTTCCAAATATAGCATAAAGCACAATACCGACTACGGCTAATCCCCAAATAATACCGAAGATAGACCAACCGACCGCTCCCCGCAGCGCAGTAAGACAGTAGGCTGTATACGTGCCGGCGATAAGGATATAAATTGAACAGTGATCGAATATACCGAATACTTTTTTCGTACCGAGCGGTAAGGCATGATAGAGTGTAGAAAACAAATATAAAATAATTAACGAAGAGCCGAATATCGTAAACCCGACAATACATCGTGCCCGGTATTCATCAGGCGCATAATAAACCGCCCGAATAATAAGGAGCACCAAACCGGCAATCGAAAGCAACGTTCCAATACCATGTGTTATTGCATTGATGATTTCTTCACCGGTTGTATATCGTTTTATAATCACGTGCGCCATCATCGCCCCCATAAAAAAACAAAACACTAAAACCAATCCGTTTTAGTGTTTTGTTTCTACGGAATAACGGACTCTTAGTCTTTAATATTATAGCGTTTCTTAAAGCGATCAATACGTCCGGCAGTATCTACCAATTTCTGTTTACCGGTAAAGAAAGGATGGCAAGCAGAACAAATTTCAACTTTAATATCTTTCTCTGTAGACCGGGTCTGAATAACATTTCCACATGCACACGTAATCGTTGTTTCCACATAATTAGGATGAATATCTTTTTTCATTATCACACCTCTTATACACTGCCCCGAAAAGAGCATTACTATAGGTATTTCTAAAAACTTTGGTCAGTTTTTAGAGGTTTACTATACCATTTCAGCATCAATCAGCCGTGGCCGTATTATTGCATGGTTCCGGAATTCATCAATTTCAAGAACACTTCATTATTCTTACTTTTCTTCATTTTGTCAAGAAGTAAGTCCATAATTTCAAGGTCATCCATCGGATTGATGACCTTTCGCAGCAACCAAATCCGCTGTAAATCAGCCTCATTAATCAAAAGTTCTTCTTTGCGAGTACCCGACTTCTTAATATTAATTGCCGGGAATATACGGCGGTCTGATAACCGGCGATCCAAGTTGATTTCCATATTGCCCGTTCCTTTAAACTCCTCAAAGATAACTTCATCCATACGGCTGCCGGTCTCTATCAAAGCCGTAGCAATAATGGTCAAACTGCCGCCTTCTTCGATGTTACGGGCAGCGCCGAAAAAGCGCTTGGGTTTATGCAAGGCATTCGAGTCAACACCTCCGGACAACACCTTACCGGAAGTCGGCACGGTCTGGTTATACGCACGGGCAAGACGTGTAATGGAATCGAGCAGGATTACCACATCTTTCTTATGTTCAACCAGCCGCTTTGCTTTTTCCAATACCATTTCTGCAACCTGAACGTGCCTTGTTGCCTGTTCATCGAAAGTAGATGAGATAACTTCGCCGTGCACCGTTCGCTCCATATCGGTCACTTCTTCCGGCCGCTCATCGATCAGCAAAACGATGAGATATACTTCAGGGTGATTTTGTGTTATCGCATTCGCAATTTGCTGCATCAGTATCGTTTTACCGGTACGAGGAGGCGCAACAATCAAAGAACGTTGCCCCTTTCCGATTGGGCAAAACAAATCCATAATGCGGGTTGAGTAAAGTTCACTTGTTGTTTCCAGATTGAGTTTTTGGCGAGGATACAGCGGGGTAAGGTTATCGAAGGGAATACGGCTTTGAGCAATAGAAACATCCTCAAAGTTTACCGACTCAACCCGCAGCAGAGCAAAAAAGCGCTCGCCCTCTTTAGGTGAACGGATTTGCCCGTATACGGTATCTCCCGTTTTAAGATTAAACAAGCGTATCTGGCTCGGTGAAATATAAATATCGTCGGAACCGGACAAATAGCTATTCTGCGGCGAACGCAAAAAGCCGTAACCGTCGGGTAGAATTTCCAAAGCGCCTGAGGCAAAGATAATTCCGCCGCTTTCGGTATGATGTTTCAGGATAAAAAAGATAATTTCCTGTTTCTTCATCGCAACCATATCTTCATGCGGTATACCGTATTGCGCCGCCAAATCACGCAAGGCATGCATCCCCATACGTGTTAAGTCGTTAATAACCAGCTTCAGCTTATTTTCATTATCCTCGGAACCGATATTGGCATCTGCACCGGCAGCGCTGGGATCCTGCGTTCGGTTATACGTTCTCCGTACAGAAGATTGGCGGCGCGGTTTTCTCTCTGTCTCAGGCGTAGTTCCATCGCCGGGTGATTTTCTACGCATACGAGAGCGTACTACTAATTTTTTTTCAGGCGATTCATCGGATGCAGCAGAATGCTCCATATTATTTTCCGCCTGACGCGAAAAGCTTTCAGTTTCACGAGATACGGTTTCTGCCGGTTGATGTTGTTCAAGATTCAATTCAGGCTGTCCTGAGAAATCCGAAGCGGCGCCATCATCGGTAAAAGGTGAACGGCGTACTTTTAAGATTGTCATAAAGTTTCTCCATAGTAAATTTTTCTTTAAAAGAATATCAAAAAGATACGGAGTATTTCCTAAGAAAGATTAGCTTTGATAAGTTGTTTTAGAAAACACCGTGTTTCACAACCAAGCACCCTTTATCAACAACATACCGTCTCGTACAATGTTGACGACATGATTGCATTACCGGGATTTTGCTTCTGCTTGGAATAGTTACCATCCGAAGATAGTCAAGTGTTTCCATTTATTTCGCAATAAGGCTTTTTTAGGTACATACAGGCTTACTGTGAAATTTGAAATGCCAAAGTTACTACCGTCCCAACTCATTGTTGAAGTGATCGATAGCTTTCTTATTGTATCTTGTTATTTTTTATCTTGTCAAGAGTATCGCCATCACTTCATCGGCTTTGGTAATCTCTTTTTAACTGCTGCAACAACATTTGCATCGCAGCCGTATAGGTCTGTTCGCGAATAGTATCTCGGGTACCGCTAAACAGGTACTTTTCAGCATATACGGAAGAAGTATATTCATTATCCGCACAGCCAATACACACTGTACCGACCGGTAGTTGAGGAGTACCTCCGCCCGGCCCTGCAAGTCCGGTTACTGCAAGCGCATACCCCTTCCTGCCCGAAGCATCCGAGGCTGCAACAAGAGCTCCTTTCGCCATCGCTGCTGCCGTTTCAACACTCACTACCCCAAAGCGCTCCAATATTTCAGAGGACACATGTAATAAATGATGTTTTGCCTGTTCCGAATAGGTAACCCAACCGCCCCAAAACACAGCAGAAGCTCCCGGTACATCCGTAATATATTTTGCTATTAAGCCGCCGGTTAACGATTCGGCCGTAACAAGAAAAAGCTTCCGACACTTTAATTCATCTAATATACAACGAATTTGTTGAAACATTAACTGCGCAGCTTTTGCTTGAGTTGTTCAGGGTGCATGGAAAAAAGGTTCCCTTCAACTCCGGCATTATCCCGTATCATCTGTACGGCACCTTCAAATGAAACGCCGTCTGCAATCTTAATACGAGCAGCACGTACATCCCCATGAACAATACTGCCGGTCTTCATTTCTATTTTATCGGCAGCAGTTAAAGAACCATAAACAGTACCTTCGATAATAATCGAAGCAGCTCTAATATACTGAGTTTTACAAACTGCACCTTTTTCTATCAATAAGAAACCTTGCGCATCTATAGCGCCTGAAAAGCTACCTTGAATATGAAGATCTTCAGTAAATTTCAAAAAACCGTCAAATACCGTTTCTTTCCCTAAAACGGTTAATTTTTTTTCTTTATCGATTTTTTTCATGCAGTTTTCCTAAAATTCAGTATAGCCCGTACCGAGCCGAGAATCAAGAGGCATACAGCCGCTATTGCTGCTATAAGCCCTAAAACATCACCCCAAAGCACATACCATGTATTCGATGGTTTGGTAAACATCGGTACATCGACACATATATATCCTTCAATAAACGGCGAAAGCATTGCAGTAATAGTTCCATACGGACTAATTGCCGCCGTTTGCCCCGAAGCAGTTGCCCGCACCATCGGCAAGCGGGTTTCTACAGCTCGAAACACTCCCATACTTAAATGCTGGTACTGACATGCAATACTTTTCGCCCACGCGTCATTCGACATATTGACAAATAACTTTGCTCCGTGACGTGCAAAACGCCGTGTAATGTACCCGAACGTATCTTCAAAGCAAATCGGCACGGAAAAATCCAAACCGTTCACCGAGAAAACGGTCGGCTCGGTTCCTTTTTCCCAAAAATGGGTATCGTTTGCAAGCAGTGCCTTGTAAACAGCAGGAAAAGTCTTTTTATATGGGAAATATTCGGTAAAGGGTACCAAATGCATCTTTCGATACCGCTCAGGCTGTGGAGGCAATACGTTCTCCCCGGGACAAAAGAGCAAAGCGGCATTATAATCGAGCCGATTTTCTAATTCCTCATTAGATACCGCTTTTACAGCATCATCATTTCCGATTAAAAAGGGTATCGGCTGCCCGTCAATATACGTTAAAAGTTCGTGTACAAGCTCAAAGGTATTTCTATCTTCTCGATACCGATAGTGCCAATCGATACGAGGGATAAAAGCAGTTTCCGGCCATACGA
>CAUPUT010000141.1:0-4809 GCA_963514615.1 uncultured Treponema sp. | reverse complement strand
CTCGACGTACAGCAAGTACGCCTGCGGGTGTTTTTTATACGCTCCTAGCATCTGCATCGTCTATTTCCAAAAGCCTTTTTTTTACAATATACAGCACATCTACTTTGTTGCTTGCTGCGCACAAATTAATCCTCAACGTATTAAAATATCCATAAACGGATGTAAAAATATCAATTCCGGATAATCCATTTCTATATTATTCTTTAGGGGTTTCCAAAGGGTACTCCCTTTGGTCGATATTTTTCTTTTTTTAGGGTTGTAGGGAACTTTTTTTCTTTTTATCGAAAAAAAAGAAAAAAAACTCCCTACATATAGGAGGTTCACAATGAAAAAGCGTTTTTCGCTTCGTTATAAGCTTATGATTATTTTCGGATTACTGATTGCATTAGCTTCAAGTATCGAAGGCTTGCTGGCAGTTCGAACTGCACGCAAGGCTGTAACCGAAAAGGTTGAAACCCATCTTACCGACAAAGCAGCTGATGTTGCAGAAATTATCGATGGTAATATCAATTCTTTCTTTCAATTTTTTGAAGGAGTTTCCCGTACTCCCATACTGAGAGATCCTTCCATTTCATTTCAAGCGAAAACGGCCTATTTAGTAAAAGAAGCGGCATTCAACAACAGAATTCATAAAATGAATATATGCGATATGCATGGTATACGATATGCTGAAAACGGACAGCCCGTAGATGTGTCCGACAGAGAATATTTTCGTGCCGCGACCCAAGGAAAAAATTTCCTTGCGGAACCAGTCATTTCTCGTTTGGACGGAGCTTTTATTTTTGTTTTTACCGTACCTGTTTATGATGATAACCGTACTGTCATCAGTGTATTGCTTGCAACGGTCGAAGCCTCAGCTCTTTCGCAAGATATTACGAATATCGTCGTCGGTAAGACAGGGTATTGCTTCATTCTCGGAAAAACAGGGAATGCTATCGCACATAAAAACTTTGATTTTGTTACTAAGCAGTTCAATGGGATCGAAACAGGAAAAACGGATAAAACATTCGCATCCGTTGCAAATCTTCATTCAACAGCGATCAATTCACAAGAGGCTTCTATTGTATCCTATACATATAAAGGAACTACGAGTATCGCTTCGTATGCAAAAATGAAGAAAACCGGTTGGACCGTTATCATTACTGCTCCTGTCGATGAATTTATGGGAACAGTCAAGTCCTTACGTATCACAATGATCGGTATCGGTGTAATCATTTTAGTGGTCTCTCTGATCATTGTATACTTTGTTGCCTGTGCAATGGTAAAACCGGTACAGACTGTAGTTTCCGCTTTACAAAACATTGCTCAAGGCGAAGGGGATTTAACCGTTCGTTTGCCGATACACGGGAACGATGAAGTAACTGACTTATCCGAATACTTCAATGAAACAATCACAAAAATCGGTGCTTCCATTCAGCAGGTCGGTGTCAACTCCAGCACAATGGAAGAAATCGGTAACGAGCTTGCGTCCAACATGACTGAAACTGCAAGCGCAGTGAATGAAATAAGCGCTAATATCGACGGAGTTAAGCAGCAGGCAATGACCCAAGCGGCCAGCGTTACCGAAACGGCAGCAACCGTCGAAGAAATTGTCCGCACCATTAAGCAGTTAAACAATAACATCGAAACACAGGCAGCGAGCGTTGCACAGTCATCTTCTTCCGTAGAACAGATGGTCGCAAATATTGCCTCCATCGGACAAACCCTCGGCAAAACCGATGACGTAATCAAAAATCTTACAACCGCGACCGGAGACGGCAAAGCAACACTTGTAACCTCAAACACCGTAACGCAGAAGATTGCAGAAGAATCAGGTTCACTCATGGAAGCAAGCAGTGTTATTCAGCACATTGCTTCGCAGACAAACCTTTTAGCGATGAATGCCGCGATAGAAGCTGCCCACGCAGGGGAAGCGGGGAAGGGCTTTGCCGTCGTTGCAGACGAAATCCGTAAACTTGCCGAAGAGTCCTCCACACAGGGTAAAACTATCACTACAACGCTGAAAACCTTATCGGGAGAAATAGAAACGCTTTCCGCATCTTCCAAGACGGTAGAAGAAAAATTCAATGCGATTTTCACTCTTGCCGAACAGGTAAAGGATATGAGTAACCGGCTTACCGAAGCGATGCACGAGCAAGAAAATGGCAGTAAAGAAGTATTGATTGCAATTAAGAGCATCAATACGGTAACAACGGAAGTACAGGCAGGTTCTGAAGAGATGTTAAAAGGCGGCGAAGGTGTCGCGCAAGAGATGCGTAAACTCGACGACCTTACCCGCGTCATCACCGAAAGCATGAACGAAATGGCATCCGGCGCGGTGCAAATCAACAATGCCGTGCAGGAAGTAAGTGAGATTACGCAGAAGAATAAGCGGAGTATTGAGAATCTTTCCGTTGAGGTAGGGAAGTTCAAAGTCTAGACTTTTGAAAATAGTTTTTTCCAATAAAAAGAAAATATCCTCTATGACCTCAGCTAATCAGAACCGCCACGGATGGCGGTAGGTTCCATACAGAAGCGAGATTTGCATTTGACGCAAATCTCGTGCTGAGGGGAGTACAGGGATGTACGCCCCTCAGCGGGCGGCTTAGGTAGATTACGAGTTGACGTAGTAATCTAGCCTAAGAATCCGCCTCGGTTCCAAGCCTTGTTCTAAAAAAACTGAGCCGTTAGGCTTTTTGTACAACTGAGTTTCAGGACGGACTGGGATATCAGGAGAATCAATCACAACCACCCGTTTTACGGGTATTTGTGAGTTATTCATCGATGATAATACCGACATTGCTTGCGACACGAATGTGGATATTCCAGCTACGAGTAGGAGCGACAATATGCTGTACTCCGTTTTCCTGTAGAACTAACGAGCTTGAACTGCCGCCGTCAAGTTGAAGCGCATCGTCGGCGCCGAGTTCCCGCATCAGTCTTGCAGTTTCTTCAAAGGAAAGGCCGTGGCTTTTCCGTTTGTTTTCCCCTTCTACCGTTACGACAAAGAGTGTCCGTCCGTTATCGGCAATTCCGACGGCAGTCCGTGAATCACGGCGGTGAAGTTTTTGCGGCAATACGGTGCCGTTTCGAAGGATTGTCCAAAATCCGCCCACTGCATGGCGGACATTTTCCAATAAGAGGTTTTCCGTTTGAGCGTCGATAATGCGGGCAGTTTTATCCTCATAAAAAAGCAATGCGCCGTAGCGTTCATGCGGCATACTCATTCGCCGGAAATCCGTAACATGAATGCCGACAATAGTGCGGTACACACTGAAAAGCAGCGAGCGTGTTTTGAATGGAGCGGCGTTAAAGGCGACAATGGTATTGTGCCTCAACGCAAAATCCCGTGTCGTTTCGCCGCGGAGACGCCCGCGGTTGTTTTTAAAGAGAGCGGCTTCCGAAGTTATAACAGAGACGGCCGGATTGAGTAAATCTATTTTTACGATATGGACGATGAGCGGGAGCTGCGGATTATGTATATCGGCAGCTTCAATGCCCGGTGATAGAGGGCGCCAGCGTATCTCTTCCCGGGTGACAGGCTGATACGGCGTATCCGTGTAGGTGGTAGGAACGGTTGTGCATCCCGAAAAGCACCAAAGACAACACACCAATATCAGAAGCGGGAATAACGGAAGCAGCTTTATAGCGGAGTGTTTTTTATACCGTGCAGTACGGTATGGTAGAAGTGATTTTTGCAGCATAAGGCGAGTATATCATAAAAGGCAACGGATGGCAAAATCCCAATTAGGGCAATCGAATCAGGCATAAAAAAGACTATGTTCAAAAATCATAACTTCTATTTATTCGTACGAGAGTTTAATACCCGCCATTCCTCAACCGCCAATATGTTTTATTCTGAGGGACTTGACAGTTCGATACTAATTTTCTATAGTGGAAGCCGAAATTTTTAATGAGGAGGCTCGGAGTATGGCTGGTGCAAGTAAAAACTCCCGTACCGCTGTCGCTACGCAAAAATTCAGCTGTCCGTGCGGGGGCGAAGTTGTGTTAAAGACAATGGTTGAAAACGGAAAAATAAAAAATATCGCTGAATGCTCAAAATGTCATCGTATTGAACGCCGACCTAAAGATTTTAAATAATCTTACAAGATACAATGGATTAGAAAAGCTGCCGCCGAAGTGAACGGAAGGCGGCTTTTTTTATTTGTGCGGAGACTTCATTTTTACATATCTCGTGATAAAGGGTATGTTTTTGCTTGTTTTTTTAAGATTCCTCTCGTATACTGTTAGGAATGGAACCCATTATTCTTGCATCCAAATCGCCTCAACGGCAGGATATTTTAAAACGTTTGAATATACCATTTATCAGTATCCCGTCGGAGGCCGATGAAACTGTTGCCCCCAATCTTCCTCCCGAAAAAGCGGTAGAACAGATTGCATTGCGGAAGGCAGAGGCGGTGCTTCGCTCTCCGCTCAAAATCAATACGCCGTGGATTATCGCCGCCGATACGCTCATCTTTTCTAATGGTACGCCGATGGGAAAGCCTGCCGATATTGACGATGCCCGCAAGATGTTGCGATCGTATTCCAATACTGCGCATAAAGTTATAACGGCGATTTGTTGCTACGACGAAAAATTACAGCACATTTCCACCCGAATTAGCAGTTCGCAGGTGTTTTTTAAAGCGTTGTCGGAAGCTGAAATTAACTGGTACCTCAGTACCGGAGAATGGCAGGGCGCTGCCGGAGCCTATCGCATACAGGGAACTGCGGCGTGTTTTATTACAAAAATAGAGGGTTCATACAGCGGAATTGTAGGCTTGCCTATTTATGAGTTATATGATATTTTGACGGAGCACGGCTATAGCT
>CAUPUT010000140.1:0-4827 GCA_963514615.1 uncultured Treponema sp. | reverse complement strand
ATAAAGCGATGCTCGACGAATACCGCATTCTAACCTTTCATCCGAATGAAAATACTGCAACGGTTTTCATCGATGCCGACGACTTGCAGCGTTTTATCAAAAACACCGGACATGAGTATTTTATCATCAATGTGTAATTAAGTCGGCAACTACCGATTATCCATTACTCCTGCGTTTCGTTATAGCGACGAGGATTTTAATGATTTCTTGGCAGTCTTGGTAGATTGCACAAAACTCCTCCTCATCGATATACCCGCTTTCATGTAAAAGCTCCAGCCAATACTCCGTTTTGCTCGCCTCTTTGAGCGCAATATAGAGCTTTGCATAAGAGTCCGCCTTGCTTTGTCCTTGCTCGGCTTCTTTAATGTTTGCTCCGATACTCGTTCCGCTTTTTAAAAGCTGTTTCGATATAACAAATTCAGGGTTCTTATCATAGAGCTTTTTGTACAAGGTGATTACCTTCAACGCAAACGTCTTCGACTTATCAACAATAACATTATCGGTTTTCATTTTTTCTAACTTATAATTTGTAATGGGGATCTTGAATTATCCATTGATTTTTCTCTCTATAGAAAAGAGATTGGAATATGATAGCAAAAATCTTCTATCAAAAAAAGCCATTTTTATAAAAAAGAACCTCGGTTGCTTAAAAAGAACTATGGTTATGGAAAAAGACAGTGCTATCATAAAATGCTTTAATGACATAGGAAATCTCAATATATTTTTTTAAGATTGCAGGCAAAAACAGGCATAACATTGTATGAACATGAATCCCTAATCATATTCTGTATGTGGTGTCTCACAAAGATGTGGACACACAGGGGAATATTTACACAGGCTTGACAATTTTCCAATATAATAGAAAATATTTTCTATGAAACCTCGAAACATTTGGATAATCACCTGTTTATTCTCCGTTATTCTTATTTCTACCGTATCGTATGCGCCGTCCGTCTTTGCTCAATCGCAACAGGATCAGACTCAAAGTACGATACCGTATATGCAATACCTGCAATACTTAAATGAGGCGCTCCAGCGTTATTATGTTGATGAGGTAAAACCTGAGGTGCTCTTTCAAGGAGCCGCAGAAGGAATGCTTAACGCGCTCAAGGATCCGTATACCATGTATATCGATAACGACAGTTTAACCGGTGTCGGACTGCAGGATACGACAACCGGCTACTTCGGCGGAATCGGCATCACCTTTACCAAGCCTACCGCTTCAACGGCTGAACGCCCGTCGTATATTGAAGTTGCCTCCGCCCTCGAAGGGACACCGAGCTGGAAAGCAGGCATTCAGGCGGACGACCTTATTACCGAAATCGAAGGCGAATCTACCGTCGAGATGACGCAGGCGGATGTCGTCGCAAAGCTCCGCGGTAAAATCGGCTCATCCGTTACGGTAACCGTCCGGCGGGGAAAGAATATGGAATTTCCGGTTAAACTGATACGCGCGCGTATTGAGGTGCCGACTATCAAATACATGAAACTTGATAACGATATCGGCTATATCCGCCTGATAGAATTTAATCCGAACGGCAGCCGCCGTATACGGGAAGCAATGGAAAGTTTGCAAGCAGAAGGGGTAACCAAGTTAGTGCTCGATCTGCGGAATAATCCGGGCGGACTTATCACTGCGGCGGTCGATACTGCAAGTCTTTTCATCAAAGAAGGCCTCATTGTTTCGACAAAGTCGCGTATTCCGCAGCAAAACCTTGAGTTCAACACCAACGCTGCGATAGATGCGGTGTTTGCGGACGTGCCGCTTGTTGTGCTCATCAATAAAGGTTCAGCAAGTGCTTCGGAAATATTGGCAGGAGCCTTAAAGGATTATAAGCGTGCATACCTCGTCGGAGAAACCAGTTACGGAAAGGGTTCCGTGCAGCAGATCTTCGATTTAACGCAAAAAGATTCCTTTAAAATGACGATTTCGCGCTATTATACGCCGAGCGATGCAAATATCGATAAGACCGGTATTAAACCGGACAAAGAAGCGGTGCTGTTTCCGCCCTTATCGGCAGATGATGAAAAAAAACTTGAAAAGCTGTTCAAGGATGAAAAACTTTCCGCCTTTGTAAAGAAAAACAAGGATTTAACTTCTGCACAGATTACCCGTTATGCGGAAACACTTGCAAAAGAATATTCCCTGAACAAGGATTTGCTTCGCATCTTGATTCGGCAGGAATACAATAGAACGCATACCGCGCCGGCAGCTGATATTGACTATGACGCGCCGCTACAGGAGGCGGTCAAAATTCTGAAAAGCGGAACTTTGCCGCAGTTGTTGCAAAACAGTAAAACCGTGCGTCAAATGCAGGAAGAAGCAGCTCAAGAAAAAGCCGCAGCCGAGTTGAAGAAGGCTTCATAAATCGGTATTACGCAGTAATGAAGCAATTTATTATCGAGCAAGAGCCGGATGGTAACGGTATGCTCACCTTGAGCGGCAAGGCTTTTGTATACTTGGTAAAGGTACGGCGTATGCGGGAGGGTGATATCCTGCATGCGCAGCTGCCGCAAAGCGGTGCCGCCGATATGGTCATCGATTCGATCAATACCGTAAAAAAAACACTGCGGGTAAAGCGGCAGCCGACACCGCTTGGTGCGTTCGGAATTGCACCTGCTGCCGAACTTATCTTGCTGCAATGGGTACTCAAAGGTTCCAAAACCGACACGATTATCCGGCAGGCAACGGAGGCTGGTGTTCGTGCCGTTTTACCGGTTATTGGAGAATTTTCCGTTGCAAAAAAACAAACCCCTGCGCAGCTGGAACGGTTTAGGAGAATCATCAAAGAGGCACGGCAGCAATCCGGTTCTCCGGTCAATACCGTTGTTATGGAACCGGCTCCGCTTTCCGAAGCGCTCAATACCCTAAAAACGCTTGTACCGGCTGCTACTACCGTGTTTGCTCAGTGCAGCGAAGCCGCCGGAGTATCCGTCGGATTTCACCGACTGCTTGCAGAAAAGCCTTCTCACATTGTACTTGCAATCGGAGCGGAAGGCGGTATAAGCCCTGCGGAAGCGGCGGTACTCCGAGAAACCTCATTTCAAACCGTTCATTTTAAAACAAACGTATTACGTGCAGAAACCGCCGCACTGTATGCAATCGCAGCGGCGCAAACTACTATAAACGAGGCTGACCAATGGCAATTACCCGTATAAAACTCTTAACAATTCCCCTCGATATTCTTCCTGATGAAGATATTGAACAAACCATAATGGATATGGTGGATAAAGGACAACCTCAGCATATTGTGTTCATTACGATATGGGATTTGCTCAAGGCTCGGCGCGATGCGGAATTCCGCGCAATGCTTGAACAAGCGGCGCTCTGTCTTCCGCTTTCAAAAAGTTTATTAAAAGCGGCGCAGTTCCTCAAACTTCCCGTACCGATCAGACGCGATTCCTTTGATATGATTATCAGAATCTTGAACATCATCGATTCTCACTATAAAACGCTCTACATCCTGGGAGGACGGGCGCAGAACCTGTTGGATGCCGAACGCAATGTACATGTAACCTTTCCGGGTATCGGTATCGTCGGCCGCTTTAACGGTTTTTACCGCAAGAGTATGGAACCGGATATTATCCTTTCGATCGTAAAAGCCCATCCTGCGCTATTGATTGCGGGAAACGGTATTCCCGGCGGCGTTCGATGGATTTATCGGAATAAAGCCAAATTACCGGCAAGCATCTTTATCCACAATAATGATATCATCGATATCTTTGCAAAACGGAAAAAGCGCATTTCCGACGCTGCATTTCGGAAAGGACATGAGTTTTGGCCGCAGCTGTTGCGTAATCCTTTTAAAGTATTTTACGTATTCCGCTACGCCCTCTTTTTGCTGATCGTGCTGTTCTACAGGTTGTTTAGAACATAACCGAAATGAACATGCCACGAACATATTCAATAAGGAACCTTTAAAAACCGAAACGAATTTTTAAATATGCCCAATACGGATACACTATTATGAAAGCGCATTATTTACTTGATACGGAAACCGTAAAAACCTACCTCGTTGAACAGCTCAAGCTATTTCCTGCCGATGAACCGCTCGATGCGGAAGAAATCGGAGACGGAAACATCAACTATGTATTCCGTGTATGTTCTCGTGCAAGCGGAAAAAGTATTATTGTAAAACAGGCAGATCGGCTGCTCCGTTCATCGGGGCGTCCGCTCGATATTAGTCGCAGCAAAAGAGAGGCGGAAGCGCTCCGCATTTACGCCGATCTTACCCCGCAGTTCATACCTCAAATCTATGCCTACGACGATACGATGAGTGCTATCTGTATGGAAGATATTTCCTATTGCGGTAATCTACGGAAGGAATTGATGGCGGGGCATCCGCTTCCGGCAAACTTCGCAGAAAACGCAGCATCCTTTTTAGCCGATGCAGTTTTCGCGACAAGCGATTTGTTTTTGCCGCCGGAGGAAAAGAAGGAGCGGGTAAAAGCTTTTATCAATCCCGAGCTGTGCGCAATTTCCGAAACGCTTGTGTTTTCCGAGCCGTACTGCAACGGAAAAAACCGCAACCGCATTACCCCCGGCAACGAAGCCTTCATTCAAAAAACACTTTACAACGACGACGCGCTTAAAGCCGAAGTCGCTTCACTGCGGGAAACCTTTATGAATAAGGCGGAGGCACTCATCCACGGCGATTTACACACCGGTTCGATTTTTATCGGAAATAATACCGGCACTGCCATCGATAAGAATGGAACAACCGAGCCGTGTATGAAAATTATCGATCCCGAATTCGCTTTTTACGGCCCAATCGGATACGACCTCGGTAATATTATCGCACACCTTTATTGTGCATGGATGTACGC
>CAUPUT010000139.1:0-4855 GCA_963514615.1 uncultured Treponema sp. | reverse complement strand
TTTTCTAACTACATGGGAGATTATATGAAAATACGAACATCAGTTAATTTGTACTTGGTAACAACGCTCATTATTGCGGTCTGTGGTGCTTTAGCTTTTAGTGTTATCCAAGTAAAGTCTTATATCGAAAGTAATTTTTATAACGCCGTACCGTCTATGCTGGGCGCTTCGAGTTCCGAACTACAGGAAAATCTTGCCGTCGGCTTGGCTCTTTCAGAAGATTTAGCAAGAGAATCATATTTGATAGATTGGTTTGAAGATTACGAAAAAGATGATAAAGTCGGTATTCAAATTACCGACAAGTTGATTCAACTCACTAAAGATGAACGATTTTCTACTTGTTTTGCCGCATCGAAATTAACCGGCAGCTATTATGCGGTTGATAAGACTAATAATATAAAGAAAAATACGTTGACGGAAGCCGTTGATGATTGGTTTTTTTCTATGCTTAAAGAACCGCAGGCATTATTTTACAATGTGCAGCATGATAGGACACTTGACGAAACCCATTTTTGGTTTAATGTAAAAATATTTAATAAGACTGGAGAAGCGATCGGCTTTGCAGGTATGTCAATTGATTTACAAAAGGCTCTTGATAAAATCAGTAAATCGCTTCCTAGTCCGCAATCATGGCTCGGACTCATAGATGAGGCTGATATGCTGTTGCTTTGTTCAAATGGCGACTTTACAAATAAAAAAATCAATAGCGTGATCGGTACTCTGTCAAAGGTAACAGGGTATAGCAATCTTCAATACTATGACGATCCTTCGCTCGGCAGAGTTGTCGTTGTCAAAAAGCAGCTCACCGGTTTACCCTATTATACAATCCTTGCAGTTCCGGAAAAAGACTTTGTACCGTCCATCAGTTCTTTTTTCGGCTATTCTCTTTTATGGATGTGTATTTTATTGGTGCTGATTATTGGAATAAGTCAGGTGATGCTTAGCTATGTATTCAGGCGTGTTGTTAAACTCAATGCTATTTTTAATAAGATCGCAGAAGGAGATTTTACCGCTCAAGCTGCAGTGCATTCCGATGAACTCGGATCCATCGCTTTATCGATGAATAATGCAATAGAAAAAATCCGCGCCTCTTTTTCGGTTATTACCGATACGGCAAAAAACATGCAGTCGGTTAGTCAGATATTATCTGCGCGGATGGAGAATTCTGCCGCAGCTTTGAATCAAATAACAGGAAATATCGAAAGTGTAAAAGACCGGGTGATGGTACAGCATACGGAAGTTAATGAAACAGCTGCAAAAATCGATGCCATTGCCCAAACGATGTCAAGCCTTGATTCTCACATTGATAACCAAGCTAAAAGCATTGCCGGTTCATCGGTTTCAATTGAAGAAATTGTAAAAAATATTCAAATTGTGCAGGAACGGGCTGAAAAGAATCTCCAATCGATTAAAACTCTTGAAAAAACAACTCATACCGGTAAAGAGACCGTCGCTATGGTTGTCGAGGTAACCAAGGTCGTTACGGAACAATCGGAAAGTCTTCTCGATGCCATTACTGTTATTCAAAACACTGCAAGTCAAACAAACCTTCTTGCAATGAATGCCGCAATTGAGGCAGCCCATGCCGGAGAAGCAGGGAAGGGATTTGCGGTCGTCGCCGATGAGATACGGAAGTTGGCAGAGGAGTCGGGCGCTCAAGGTACAAGTATTACAAAGGTTTTGGAAGAGCTCAAACATAAAATCGAGAGCCTTAACGGCGCCGGCCCTCTGGTAGCGGAGCAGTTTGAAAAAATCAGCGCTATGATGGACTTTATCTATCGGCAGGAAGACGGCATGATTCGTACTATGAAGGAGCAAATGCAGGGCGGTGAAGAAGTTTTAAATGTGATTAATGGAATGAATACCATAACATCTAAAGTAAAAACAGATTCAAATGAAATACTATCCGAAGCGACCGATATTTCTGCCGGTATCAGAAAACTTGCCAATCTGTCGGAGGTTATCACACAAAGTATGGCAGAGATGGCTGCCGGAATAGCGGACGTTAATAAATCAATGCAGGAAGTGAATGCTATCGCCCTTAACAACGAGAAAAATGCCGCAAGCGTTACGAATGAGATCGGAAAATTTAAGGTTTAACATGGGCAGTAAATATGATTCGTGCGGAGGGGTTAATACCCGCCGTTTGTCGGCAACGCTCTGCGTCGGTCGGGGTTGTTGATTTACGCAGCGATACCGTTATAATTAAAGAGTTTTACGTCTAATGCAATCTGACAATCATAATCAAAATACATTTACGCAGGATACTCGCACAAAAATTGTACGCTCCGCCTCTTTTATCGCACTTGGCGGTAACTTACTGCTTTGCATATTAAAACTTACCGTCGGGCTTATAACAGGCAGTCTTGCCGTGTTGGGAGACGGTATCGATACGACTACCGATGTCGGCATCGCCATGATGGCTGTGATTGTCAGTTTTGTCATCAATCAACCGTCGGATTCCCGGTATCCGTGGGGACGACAGCGTGCCGAAACCATCGCTTCTATGGTATTGGCATTTATCATTATGTTTGCAGGCATCCAGCTCTTTATCGCTTCAATTAACAAACTGATACAGGTATATAAAGGGACGTTGCTTCCGATGCCGCAGCGCATTGCGATAATCGTAACGGTGATATCTATTGCGGGAAAGCTCTTGCTTGCGCTTAATCAGTATTTCCTCGGTAAAAAAGCACAAAGTTTGATGATACTTGCCAATGCACGCAATATGGTAAACGACATCGTCATTTCATCATCGGTACTTATCGGTTTTATCATTTCTCTGTTATTCCATGCGCCGTACTTCGATCCCCTTGTTGCATTGATTGTTTCATGTCTCATTATCAAATCGGCTGTTACACTTTTTATCGAACTCAATGTCGAATTAATGGACGGAAATACCAATAAGCAGCTTTATGAACGGCTTTTCAGTGCCGTAGCCACTATTCCGGAAGTTAAAAATCCTCATCGGGCGCGTATACGAAAAATGGCTAACCTTTGGGACATCGATTTGGATATTGAGGTGGACGGTTCCATGCCGGTAAGTGAAGCACATAATATTGCCGAAAAAACTTCGCTCGTGATTCGACAGGCGCTTGGAAATGTCTATGATATTGTGATTCATATTGAACCCTATAATTCCGATAGGGAAGGGGAGTGCTACGGATTATCATTAGAAGATATGGGAGAGATAGGATAGTGCAAAAAAAATGGTGCATAGCTTTTTTCGTAGTAGTGCTGTTACCGCTTTGTTCGGAATCCCTGCGGGACCAAAATAAAACGTATTTTGACTCTATTCAATGGGAAGAATTGAATGATTTAGCTATTCCGGCGATTCCGGAACCATACGCTATTGAGAACGGTAAACCTATTCCGTATGCAGACACTATTGCTGACGGAGATATTCTTCCTTCATTGCCGCAGCTCGGCGTATTGGATTATCAAAATATCTCCGAAGATTTATTGACTTTTTGTGATACTATTACAGCTGCGATTGTTGCAAAATCAATTGACAGCGCTTTGTTTACCACACAAAAAGCTTTTTTGCCTCATCTCGGGCGTTTTATGTTTGAACATTTTCCTGATTTTTCTCATGTGTTTTACGGACGCCCATCATTTAAGCAAGACGGCAGTGCTATAATACTTTTACGGCTGGCTGTAAAACCGATTGCAGTATCGGTTGTCAATAAAAATAAAGACTTAACTATACGGCAAGATACGGCTGCACAAAATGGAGAGTCTGAGCAAACGGTTTTTTCTAGCGAAAATACCGAAGGTATCGAAGAACAGCCGGAGAATATCGCCGATGTTCCAAATTTTTTTTCCGACGACGATCAACCGCTTTTTATTATGCTGGAACTCGGCGCAGTAAAAGAAGACAGTGCATGGAAAATCTTTTATATCGATTTTAAGGGGGCAGAATATGAGGATTCCGCTCTCGAGAATTGAATATGCCTATATTTTTGAAACATTTTTGCAGGAATTTCCTTCGCTTCTGCTGCAATCGGGAACCCTTTTTTATATGTTACCCTCCGGATCATATGCAATAAAGGATAGTAGGATTTATTTTCAGCCGCTTCCTGCATTTATCGGAAAAAAAACTTCTATTTTTTTCGATCATAAAAAACGAAGTATTGTTTTTTATACAACTGTTTATGCAGATGACGGAAGCTGTTTTTTCACTTTACCTGATAGTGCATATAAATACGACCCCGACGAGCCATCAAAAGACGGTATTTTTACGGAAATTCATATACCGGAGAACTCTCCGATTACTGCGTATGAACATGAATATTTTCCGCTTGATTCCATTATTCATGCCGATCTGTACCTTCCCGCTTTTAGCGATTTTTTACCGTCAGCCTATCGAACTGCCGTACAATTTACAGCCGAAGAAAAGACATTAGCGCAGAATATTTTTCCGCTTTTTTTATACAGGCTGCACGAGTTCGAACGACAAACAGTTATGATGTTTAATCCCTATGCATCCGGTGGACTGTATATGTTATTTGTAGACAGTAAAATGCTCATCTGCGGATGCAAGGATACTTATGCGGTTGCAATCGGAAAACGACAATCGCTTAAATTTGTTCTGCATTTTCCCCATCGTACGATTCATACTGCAGGGCGAAGCCTATTTTCTCATTTTCTCCCAAAGAGTAACAGTGCTGTTCTCGGCTTTTTATTTGAAGATATTTTTAAAGAAGACAAACGATTTTTGTATGAGCGGGTATACCATGAAAAATACAACCCCTCGTCCTTTTGAAAATATACGGCGCATCTACTTCGTCGCACGGCGAAAAAGTGTCCTCAACGTATCAAAGATACGCCTGCGGTACTTTTTTGCCTAACTCCT
>CAUPUT010000138.1:0-4896 GCA_963514615.1 uncultured Treponema sp. | reverse complement strand
ACCGCGCAGCCGTAGAACTGAATGAGATTGAAGCATCGATGCTAGGAGTAAAAGCGGTAAAAAAAGCACCAACGCAATACAGCGTAGCAAGTGTCGGATTCCAAAACCTTTTGTTCGGACTCGGTTCGTATAGAACCGGGCATCCCGGCGACGGTGCGGTATTGACTGTGGGACATCTTGTCGGATGGTCATTGCTATTCGGAGGGCTGGGTGTACTTGCTAGCGATGATGGATCGCAGCAGCTCAGTCGAAATAACTTTCATACGACGGAGCAGTATAATGAATATCTAAGTCGGCAAAGGGCGCGCAACTCTGACAAAAATGCTGCCGGACTTGGGCTTATGATATCAGGCGTACTCATAGAAGTAGGATCCATTATTTACGGCTTTGTTATGCCGGCTGTGCATCTTAAACGTGCACGCGCGAATGCAGTCGCTGCCAATGACACCGGCTTTAAGTTTAATCTTGCCTATACTTCGTCGGGGGACATAGCGCCGCAACTTTCATATAAGATCAGGTATTAGACCTGTTTGATAACTTTGTTGCCGAACAGATCGATGAGTTCACGCATTGCACGGATAGCACGATGCGTGAACATCACATCAGACGCTTTTTTGAATTTTGTAATTTCTATTTACACGTCTGATGCGGTTTTGTTTAGATGTAATTTGCAATCATCTAAAACAGTTTGATATATTATCGAATATAAAGGTACTGGTGTGCCGGTATCCGGTGGTTTCTTTGAGTATAAGCCCGTAAAGGCAGCGAAATAGCTGCCGCTCAAATTTCTATCAACCGGTGTTGCCTACGGTATTCAAGCGGTGTCACACCGAAATACGCTTTAAATGCGGCACCGAACTTGGCTTGTGTAACAAAACCGACAGTCAACGCTATATCTACAATCTTTTGTTCCGTTCCCGTAAGCAGTTCGGCGGCTTTTTTCATTCGTATATTTTGCTGAAATTTTGCATAACCGCAGCCGTAAACACTACGGAAGTAATTCTTGAGGCTCGTCTCACTCACTCCAAATCTTTCGGCCAGATCCCTTGCTGCATAACGAATAGATAGATCAGAGCAAATCAATTCTTTGACTCTTTTAGCAATCTTCGTCTGTGATGCCGTATAATAAGTTCTTCTTACAGCACCCTGCTCAAAATCCAATTTTGTCAGATAGATAAGCAGTTCCATACACTTTAAGGAAATTAATTCATTTCCGATTTTTTCTTCCGTATAGTACTTAAAACTATCATAAAAACCGGAAAGAAATTTTCCTGCCGCTCGTATCCACGGACGAGTCTGCCCTTCAAAATATGTATACAAAAAGAGCGGAACAGGGAGGGCATCTTTATGACATCCCATTTCGTCTGATTCAATCGAAACAATCACTTCGTAGCCGATGTATTCTCCGGAAGGGTAATAAAAGGAATTTTCAGCTTGACCGGTATCAATCGCAATCTCTCCTGCAGTCAAATAGGTACATTCTCCCGATTTCAACGTAAGTTCACAACGTCCGGCAGCGCAGTAATTTATTTTCAGCTCTTTTTTCCCTTTAACAGGATTCGCTATATATTCCGGAATTTCTGTTGAGTGTATCTCAATCAAATTAAACAGTGTATTTTCTTTTCTCAGGAATACCATTACTAATTTTCCTGCTTTTTTGCCTATATTAGACGGCAATGGTAAGTCGATTCGGCATTGTCCGCCCGATATAAAAGCTCTCATTTTTTTAAATTGATTGATACTATCTTCTTTCATCTCCTCACCGGCTTTCAGTTTATTTAGTCAATTTGCCATGCATATCCATTTACAAACCGAATCGTCCGATCACAGCATTCCGCCGCTAATTCAGGGTCATGTGTGGCAACAAAGATAGTTTTTCCTTTTTTTGCCAGTTCTTTTAATAGCGCAGACACTTCTTTCATGTGCCGGTAATCCAGTCCCGAAGTCGGTTCGTCAAAGAGAAGCATTACTGCATCTGCCGCCATTGCAGAGGCGATAGCAACACGCTGCTTCTGTCCTCCGGAAAGCGCCATAGGATGCTTATCTTTGTACTGTAGTAAATCAAGGCTCGCTAGTATTTTCTCTGCTTTTTTCTCATCAGGATGCTCCATAGACAGCATGACCTCTGTAATAACACTATCCGTAAAAAGCTGGTGATTAACATCCTGCATCACCATATAACAATTCTTTGTCAAATTTTTTCTTGTATATATTTTTCCATCAATCGAAACAGTACCGGTGCATGTTTTTTCAAGACCGCAGAGGCATCGCAAAAAAGTTGATTTTCCTGATCCGTTATTTCCGATAATGCCAATGATTTCTCCTAACTTCGCGCTCAAAAATGGAATTCGAAGTGTGCAGCTATCTGCATCTACCGGTGATAATCTTTTCTTAAAAAAAAGATATTTTTTGGGGGTATAGGTAAAATATAAGTCTTTTATTACGATTCTTTTTTTCTGTGGTTCTCCCAAAATTTCCTTTTTATCAGAGACTTTATCTATATCCTTGTCTGTGATTACCGTATCCCCTGAAAATGCTTGAATATACCGTTCCTCCAAATTCAGCGGACGCAGCTCATAGGAAGCAAGCTCACTGTCCGATAAAGCCGCAAAGCGCTCTTGTGTCCACTCGTGCACTATTTCACCCTGTTCCAGATAAAGAGCTCGATCAATAATATCTTTCAAATACCATAATCTATGTTCGGAAATAATGATTGTCTTTCCTTGGTTTTTCCACAACTTCATTATTTTGCGAAGGTCACGAATTGCAGACCAATCCAGATTAGAGGACGGTTCATCAAGCAAAATGATATGCGGCAAAAGAGCAGCTACAGAACCGCATGCAATTTTTTGCTTTTCTCCTCCGGAAAGCTCAAACAGACTGCGATTCATCAAGTCACGCAGGTTCAATTCCGTAATAACATTCTTTTTCCGTTTAAGAATTTCCTCTTTTGGAAGACCGATATTTTCCGGCCCGAACGTAATTTCTCCGTCCGTATCGACAGAGAAAAACTGACTTCTCGGATTTTGGAAGACACTACCTACCACTCCTGCAAGTGAATACAGTTCTTGTTCCCCGATGTTCTTATCATTAACGATAACTTCGCCGCTTAATGCTCCTTTGTAAAAGTGGGGAATAAGACCGTTGATTAGGCGTGTCAATGTCGTTTTTCCGCATCCTGAAGCTCCGCACAGAAGCACGCATTCGCTATCAATAATTTTTAGATTGATATTTTTTAATCCGCCCTTATCCAATCCGGTGTAGTGAAATGACGTATTTTTAATTTCTATCATAATAACTGCAGCCCGCTCAGCAGGGAAAACCAGACATACAAACCGGTCATCACGCTCATCACTATCATCATTAAAAAATCGTATACATGAAATCCGATCTCACAAACATTCGTTCTTCTAACCGGCGCTCCCAAACCTCTCGTAATAGCAGCGGCAGACAGCTCATCACCGATACTGATACTGGAAAATAACAGAGGAATAAGGCGGTATGTTATCATTTTAGTTATCTTGCCTCCTCCAAACGCTATTCCTCTCATTTTCATCGCATCGCGAATAGAACGGTATTCCTCCGCTAATGTCGGAAAAAAGCGCATCATAACCGCTAAGGAAATAGATAAACCTTGCGGCGCATGCATACGGTTCATCGCCGCCATGAACTCGCTTATTTTTGTAGTAGAAATGCAGTACCAAACGGTAATCATAACCGGTGCAAACTGCGTAATCATAAAGCATACGAATAAAACCAGCATTTTCGAAATACCGCCAATATGCTGCTGGGTATAGCTTTGTATTAATGATGCGGCGATAAACAGAACGGTAAAACGGGCTGCAATGTGTATTTTCCCTTCTAAACACACAAGGAAAACAGGGATAAACGGCATGATGATCCGGACTACATACGCCGGGCCGTCCACGACGTCAATCATCACCACAACAGAAAATAGTGCCAGAATAAGCATCTTAGTCCGCGGATCAAGATGCAGCAAGCTGCTTATTTTCTTTGCCTCTTGCATCTATACAATCCCTGCTTTTTCAAAATTTTTCTTTACTACCGCTTTTCCGACAAATGCTCCGATTATACCGCTTATAAAGCAGACAATAATGATGACCGGATATGTCTTAGGCGTTACGAGCATAAACAGTGTATCAACAAAAGACGAATCGTATCCGCCTTTTAGTAAACTCTGTTTATAAGAATCTGCGGTGAGCACAAGCGGAAGATAGCTCGCAACAACCCAAAGACTAAATGCTGCATAACTGATAACCGTCTTTTTTCCGCTCTTGTAATGACCTGACATTGCAACCAAGTCTGCGATGAGTCCTGCTGCAATACATATTGGCGCTCCGGTAAAACCCATCCCGAATATAAACAACAATATTGCTACAATCACCGAGGTAATCGTCAACATACCGAATTTTTCTATTCTTGCGTAATAAAGCATCATAGGAATACCGGTAACAATCGGAATGAGTACGGCATATCCTGCGACAATAAACGGCGAAAGAAAGCCCATATACATTATAACCATCTGCACAACCCAAAGGATTGCAGTAAAAATACCGATCGTAATAAAATCTTTTGCTTGAAGTTTCTGTTGAGCCATTGTGAAATAATCTCCTCATAACTATTTTATTAAACCTATTTGATAGCTTCATTATCGAATAGGTTGGTGAGTTCAAAACTGTATAGATAGCACGATTTTGACCATCATGTTTTAAGCTAGCATAATCTAACTTAATATTATATACCGTTTTGTTTTTTTTATTCCAATCAGCAACAGATTGAGAGAGCGTTTTTCAACATTCAGTCTTTTTGCTAAAAAGCTGTTTAAAGTCTTCTAAGAAGGAGAGAAAAGAAGTTTTCAATTAATTTTTCAAGCAT
>CAUPUT010000137.1:0-4933 GCA_963514615.1 uncultured Treponema sp. | reverse complement strand
AAAGAAAAATGACGACTTAGGGTTCTACCCTAAGAACCCGCCGTGATTCCAAAGATGGCTCCAAAAATAGAAGTTTGTGAGTAAGCTTTTCACGAAAATACATTTCAAGGCGGCGGACACGGATGTTTGTGATGTTTATCAGAAGCACACTTAGGCGGAAGACTAAGCGTGCAGGTATGCCGTCTCTGCGGCTATCGTTTGTTCGCGCCTTGTATCTACTCGCTCCTTCCAACTTCCGGCAGTTTAGCGGCTAAACTGCCGGAAGACATTATTTATTTTTCTTTTGCGACAGACGGTTCAAAAGCTTTTTTAGGAGTTCTGCCTTCGTTCTTTGCTGCAAAAGCGACCAGTTCCATATATATTTTTTGTGCTTTAGCAAACACATCGGCTGCTTGGTCGATTCCTAATTTGGTTGCGTATTTTGCTGCGGCGGATTCACCTTTTTGGGTATAGAGCCGTGCAAGTTCAGCATCTTTGTCTTTCTGCTCTTTAATCAGCTTTTGCTCATACGCTTTCCAATAGCTGCGGACATTTTTTCCGTACATATCCCTGTTCAAAGCCGAAAAAACATTGATAGTCCGCATCAGCCAGTAAAACGAATCGGGAGTATACAGCTCGTTGTTTACTTTATACGGCGGCAACGTATCCGTAATATTACCGTAGAACGGCAGATATACTGAATGTTCTGCATTTGCCATAGCCATCCACATCACACCTCCGATATCTTTCGGTAAGGTGTCTTTCATCTGAATGATATGACACTCCATAGAAGTCGGTGTACCGATTGCTCTAACGCCGGCATTTTCCGGTAAGTTTGCATTTTTATCGGTACCCTCATAGCGGCAGCGCTGCAGCTCCATTACATCTTCAAGTGTGATTTTCTTGTCGGCCTTTCTCCATAAAGAGAATAACTTTGTGTCATACGCAACTTTAGCGGACGGTGAAAGTTTGTTTTGTCCGCCCCAAAGCCGCACACGATCGTAGTCGCCCAGTTCTTCCCCATAAGTAAGCGCTGCGTGGAATTTACCGTCAATTTCTTTATAAAAGCCTTTCGACTTCGGTAAATTGATTAAATCCTTTGATGCGATAACATCTTTACTTGTTGTATCAATGTAGCCAAGCAAAAAGTGATTTGGTACTACAGCATACATATCATCAGGAACCTTAACCGCTGCATATTGATGGCCGGTATAAATTTCCATGTACCAGCTTTCTTTATCGTCTGCGATAAAAATGATGTTGCCTTCCGCTGAACCGTACGTATCCACAATCTTTGCAATCCGTTCAACACCTTCCCGAGCTGTGGTAATATACGGCAACACAACTGTTGTCATAGATGCTTCCGAAAGTCCGTTTTCAACAAGCGGGTCAGCTGCTTCTGCAGCTTTTCCCGGAGATGCCGAAACGGTTGCGCTCATCGCAACGCCGTGCTCGTTAAAACCGACTTCATCGTAGATGCCGTCGGATTGTTCGGCATCGCAGATAGCGGTATACCGATAGCTCTCTTTCGGCAATTCCATCTTAAAGCCGATTGAGTCGGTAAACTGTACCGGCTTTTTGTTCTTCTGATGCGGATATACCTTAAAGGTTTTGTTATGAGCGCCGCTTAAATCTTCCGTCCGTGCGATGATACGAAAGCCGTCGGCAGTTGCATCTTTTCCTGCAACAAATCCCGTACAACCGAACGCATTGGACATTCCCGCCCATACGCCGACTGCGGTAACCAATAAAAGCAGACACATTTTTTTCATAATGTACTCCCTGTTAAAAATAATCCGGTAAACACTACCGAATAAAATCACACTTGCCTTAAAAAAGACAACGGATATAAAAAGCATTATATCATGCCATATGAGACTTGTCAAAATTGGCCTCTTTACCCGTCATTTTTCTTTTTATCAAAAAAAGAAAAGTCTCCCTCTAATTGGTTTTAAACTTACTCACCTCCGCCACCAGATTCTCAATACTCCGCTTATTCTTTTGCGTAATTTCGCTTACTTCCTGCACGGCATTATTGATCTGCACAGCGCCTGTTGCCATCTCGTTCATACTGTTGGTTATGACACGAGTAAGGTCGTTGAGCTTGCGCATTTCCTGTGCAACACTTTCACCGCCTTTCAGCATTTCTTCCGAACCTGCCTGTACTTCCGTTGTTACTGTATTGATATTTTTAATAGCGGCCAATATTTCTTTACCGCCGTTCTCTTGTTCCTTCATTGATTCGGTTAGGCGGGTGCTCATGTTCTTTACTTGTTCTGCAAGGTTAAAGATGCTATTAAATTTTCCCTCCACCGTTTTGGACGATGCAGAAAGTGTTTCGATTTCGCCGGATAGGGTTTTCAGGGTTGCAGTAATTGTTTTTCCCTGTACCGAAGACTCCTCGGCAAGCTTGCGGATCTCATCGGCAACGACGGCAAAGCCTTTTCCGGATTCTCCTGCATGAGCAGCTTCAATAGCGGCATTCATCGCTAAAAGGTTGGTTTGTGACGCGATATGCTGAATAACACTCGATGCTTCAAGCAAGAAGCCGGACTCTTCCGCAATCTTCTGTGTTACAGTATTGGAATTTACAAGCGTTGCTTTGCCGTCGCCGGTTGCAGTTGTCAGCTCTTTAATGGCGCTGTCGGTTTTAGCAAGTGTTTGTCCGATCGACGCGATATTTGCGACCATTTCCTCTATGGAAGACGAAGATTGTGCAACGTTTGCAGCCTGCATTTCGATGCCCGTATTCAATTGCTTAATAGTACGGACAATTTCTTCAACGATTGCGGCTGTTTCGGTAACGCTTGCCGCTTGAGTTATCGCTTGGTGTTTTACGCCATCGATGTTTGTACTGATTTGATGGATAGCACTTGCTGTTTCGGTCATATTAGTTGATAACTCACTTCCGATTTCTTCCATTTCATTGCAGTTTACACCTATCGATTTGATCGCGTTTCTTATTTTTACAATCGTCTCGTTAAAATATTCGGATAAGTCTGTTATTTCATCATTCCCTGTTACCGGAAGGCTTACGGTTAAATCACCTTCTCCTTGCGAGATATTTTTTAAAGCCGAAACCGTCCGCTTAACAGGCCTTATCATACCCCGAGTTACTACATAAACAATGATAACTGCTCCGACAAAAATACCAAGTCCGATTAAAATAAGGCTCATCTTGAGCGTATTTACGGTTTCCATAAATTCATGGACGGGAGCGCATACGATAGTTGTCCATACGGCCGACTTCAATTTTGTATAAGCTGCAATTTTAGGGATTCCTTCGTACTCATAGTAACCGATGCCGGGCTTCGTAGAGGCTATAGCATTCCTTTCAAATCTTCCGCAAGAATCTAATTCAGTATTATTCTGTCCTTCTTCACTTGGATTGAGCATACTTGTTACCGCATCAATATCTTGATCGGCAATAGTTGCTCCCGTAGGTCCTATGATATAGCAATTACCGCTTTTGCCGATGGTAATGTCTTTGATATTGTCCCTGAACCATAGGCCGGAAATATCGGCTGATAAAACACCCGTAATACGATGGGTCTCATCGTAAAGCGGAATCGAAAAAGTGCTAACCAGTTTTTGAGTTGTTTTTGAAATCAGTAAGTCGGAAACAACATGTTCTCCTCTCATTGCTCCTTTAAACCATTCTCTATCACTTACATTTACCGTACCGCCTTCTGCATAACAGGTACCTTCAGTATCAGTGATATTGAGTTCCTGTATCGTACTGTTGCTTAGCGCATTTTCCTGCAGCTGTTTGATTTTATCTCGATATGAAGCGGTTGAATCATATAGTATCGGTATATGCGATAGTCCTTCTAGAAATTGAAACAAAGCAGTTATTTTTGCGTCGATAATCTCTGCTTCATCCAAAGCCTTATCAATAAGCTGCACTTCCAATTTTTCGATTACAGCTTTACGGGCAAGGCGGATTGCTAACGTGCCCTCCATCAACGAAGCTACTGCAATTAAAAGTCCAAAAACAATAATTAATTTATTTCTAATTGAAAATCGTTTTTTCGCCATATAATGTAACCCCATGTTTATCTTATTTTAAGTAATTATAAACGATGTTATTGAAATATGGTATATGAAAATTTTTTAAAATCTGAAATTTTTACAGACTCTCAATACTCCGCTTATTTTTTTGTGTAATTTCACTTACTTCTTCCCGCATTGATAAGCTGGAGCTTGACAACATTCTCATCTGCACATATAATCAAATTAACAATTGAACATTTGTTCATATATTTGTAGATAAAAAAAATCACTGTGCTGTTTTGAGAAGACGGATGACCAAGACCGGCAGGCGTGATAATCAGAATACATAAGGAGGCAGCGTAATGGAAAACCAAGAAGAACCGGTGAGTGACGAAACAGTGGAGTATTTTAACCCCGATGCCGTAGCTCATGCACGCTCAAAGATCCCCGACGAGGACACGATGACCGCATTGAGTGATTTTTTTAAGAACTTCGGTGATTCGACCCGTATCAAGATAGTATCCGCGTTAATGGCGGGTGAGCTGTGCGTTGCCGACATTGCGGAGGTACTTGAAATATCCGCTTCGGCAATTTCTCATCAACTGCGTATCCTCAGACAAGCAAAAATAGTGCGTTCGCGGCGGGTGGGAAAACAAATCTACTATTCTATAGAGGACAATCATGTCGGCATCTTATACAGCGTCGGCATGGAACATATTCTGGAAGGCCGCTGAGCCGAAGGGGCAGGGTAAACGCATCAGGCCGTTTTTTAATAACCCCGCGGAAAAATTGATACTATTCGACCGAACTGCCAAGGATGGCAGTGGTTCCATACAGTAGTGATGTTTTGTGCGTGCACAAAACTCGCCTTCAACTGATGTACATGGACGTACAACAGTTGAAGATGGTTCAAATGGTCTCACAGTCTCAATTTTTCCGCGGTTTTATCTACTCTACCTGA
>CAUPUT010000136.1:0-4951 GCA_963514615.1 uncultured Treponema sp. | reverse complement strand
TCTCATTTTTCTTAATTAAAAAGAGGAGAAGGTCGAGCGGCCCTTCAAAATCATTTACTTTAAACGCACTCAGCGCCTCATCGTTCTGTTCTTCGTGTTGTTCGGTTTCAAGAGTTGCCATGGGGGCTATTATATAGAATAAGTGCTCTTTTGAAAATAGCGGGCAGTTGCGGTGTAGGGTAAAAGCATCAACCCGTTTTTTAGTAACCTTGCAGAATCATTGGAGCTTTGGATATCCTGTCATATGAAACACTATGGGCACTTCTAAAAACTCAGCTAGATTTTTAGATGTCCCACTATACATATTTAAATTCTTAATTATGAATTACAATGCTCCCCACCAGTCATCCAGCATAGCCCGCGCCTCTCTTTGTAATGAAGGAACCACACAGACTTCCAGCTGCTTGAGGTTATCGGCATAGTGGGCGCGGCCGAGGGCTTTGACCGTTTCGCGCATCTCGCTGCCGAGACAGGGATGCTCATCCAAATATGAAAGAATGATGGTAAATACCGAAGCGGCGGAGCACACTTTTTGCCACGCGGCAAGGTCGGTGATTTCACGGCGGGACGTTACACCGGTATTGATACGATAGTTATAGACGGTTTCGGGTATGCCTAAATAAGTATCAGCGTGTAAGGCGATAAAAAAGTAGGTAAGGACGTCCTCCGCCATGGTACAATAGGTAAAGGGGATTTCTGCAAAAGCTTTTTGAACAAGATTCGTTTTAAAAAGTTTGCCCCACAAAAAGTCCGAATAGAGGTGTTCTATCAGAAATCCGTGCATAATTGCATCGCCGGTAAGAGTACCGAAGTGCACATGCGCAGCTTTTTTTGCAAAGACGGCAACGCGTACTTCCGGCTCCCCTTCCGTACCGAATACTGAGGTATTTCCGTGCACAACATCCGCGCCGGACATACCGGCTGTATCGTACAATATATGGAGAGCCTCTGGCGGCAGCTCATCGTCGGAGTCGGCAAAAGCGAGATATTCCCCCAATGCAACGTTCACCGCCGTCCGCCGTGCTTCTACGAGGCCGAGATTTTTACGATGTTCCAAAAACACGAACGGCAGCCCCCGCTCCTTAAACCGCTTGGCGTAGGTTTTAATGATACGCTGCAGTTCTTTTGTGCCGGGGCTGCCGTCGTTTACAACAATCGTTTCAAAAAGCGGCGCTTCCGCCTGCTGCAGCACGCTGTCTAAAAACCGTCCTACCAGCCCCTCCGTCCCGTACACCGGAACGCAGAGGCTGACAAGCGGCTTCGCACACCCGAAGCGCACCGCGCAGCGTTGGAGAAAGTCCATCTTACAGGGCTATTCCCATTTAAAGCCGGAATCGACCTGCAATTCTTTGGAGAATTTTCCGGCGGCATCCTTTGGTGTATTCAAATTTCCGCCTAAGTCATATTCAAAGACTTCGTTATTGTTAGCTTCAGTATGAGTAGAATTCCCATCTTTACCCCAAGCGCCGTCCGAGGCAATCACAAGCTTTTTCGGCTTAACGGCGATAAAGCGGTAGAACCCATAACCGGCTCCCGGATTTGTACCTTCCGGAGATACGGGATTCTTTTCAGCGAGCTTATCTGCGATGCCGGAGAAAGCCCCTGCCGTCTTATCGATTTTGTACAGGGTGCTGCTCATCTTAAATTCATCACAGGTGCATTTGGCCTCACTACTGTTGAATTTCATAAGCTTTTTTGCCTTCGACGTAATAGCATACAGCGTACCTTCAACCACTTGTAAGTCATTAATTGCTTCTTCGTACTCGATATACGGTGGCTGAGCGTTGCTACTCGGGTTCGGATTTGATATCGGAGTATCAGGATTGGAGGGATCCGCATACGACGGAGCATTATCGACAAGGGTAAGTTCACCGTCAGGATGTGCCGGATGGTCAGTTCTGGCGTATTTTTGTACTTTCAGCCGGTATTTATTAACGCCGCCTTCTTGATACTTTTCTTTTACACCGACAAACACCCCGTCCTTATTTGCAGCAAGAGCAGTAAAGAAAATTTTATTCGAAGTAGAACTAATATGCACGCCATACATTGAATCTTGTGTTGCCGTACTAAATGAAGAACCATTCCAGCGATATCTTTGTATGTGCTTATTTGGACCATCCTCATATGTATAATACAAATAATTTTGTCCGTCGGAAATATCTACGGCAATCGCAGAAATGGGATGAGATCCAAAAGAATTATTAAGATTCTCTCCTGCAGAGTCGACATAAGAAACGCCGTCTTTTAGGGCAAAACGTCTAACACTATAGCTTGAAGAACTATTTTCCCATAGGATATACAGGTTCCCGTCTTGGTCATAGCAGAAGATATCGGTCGGTTTTTCGCCGGATGCGGCTTCAAAAAGCTTGTTTGATGGACTAAAATCTTCCGTTCCGTCCGCACTTGTCCAATACTTTATACTGCCGTAAAAGTTCCCCCACAGCAGTATCTTTGTATTGGGGAGCTTGTATTCCGGCTTTTGCTCATACCATGTTACACCAGCCTCGCTGAAAGACAGACTGTCGGTTTTACGATTAAATGCGGCGATGCGGTTCCGATTGTTCATAATATGCCAGTTTTCATTTTTATACTGAATACCGAAGCCGTCATCTGCAATGTAGATATTGTTTTCATCGCTGCCGATAAAGCCCGTGGGGTAGAAAAAATACCGGTCGTCAAAAGGAATAGGCCGATCCGAGCCGGACGCTGCAGGATTAAGCCCCTGTTCCGTCTTCTTTGTAAGCGTACCGCCGGAATAGTCATAGCGGATAAGCGTTCCTACCGCATAGCTTTCACTCGCCCATCGTGTCGCATTTTCTGCCAAAAGGCAGTACACGCCGCTTTCGTCGGCAAAAAGCCCGGTACAGTCAGTGTGGTTATTACCGAAAGCACTATTTGTGCGAAGTTTAGAAAGCTCCTGTGTAGCCTTGTGCGTAAGCGTTAACGTAGAACCCGACAACACCGCCTCATAGGCCAGCAGCAGACGCAACTGTGGAGAGGCATTCGTTGCGAGCGCTATGTACACCATGCCGTTATATGCTGCAATGGCTTGGATAGTATCTGCCGTATATCCGGAAGGTATCGGTATAGGAAACGGTCCCTTAAGATTAAAAGCGTTTTCTTTATTAGTGAAATACAGAGTCCATCCGGCCGGCATTCTGTTCACAAAAAACAGCGTATCCGTTTTTATATCAACTGCAATATCGGTAGTGCTGGCCACTGCCCCTGACAATCCGGAAGAGGGAAATGAAGTATCTTCATTTCCCTCCACATCAAAGCGTTTAAGATGGCGGGCGGAAGAAATATCGTCATAGAGAACATATAGTCTACCGATACGATCGCGTGCAGTGCGCGGTTTTGTGCCGATAAGAATTCCATCGAGCAGTTTTTTACCGTTTTGCGTGCTTAAGGATACGATATTGCTGCCTGAATGATGCTTCCCCGTAATAGAGACCAGCAGATTGGCAAACCCTTTCGGCGCTTTGGAAAGCTTTACGGCAACAGTGTTGGTTCCGGCCGTAACGGTATGCTCTACCGATCCGCGCCATATTCCTATTGGCGTTGTAATTGTTGCTTCTACGGTAATTTTCCTATTGATACCGACTTTCAGTGTAACCGACGTTGTACCTTGTGCCAGTTGATTACCGTCCTCATCCGTAACGGTGATTTTCGTATTGGTATCGTCAAAAACCGGCAGTCCGTTGGAGGGATTAATTGAACGGGCTGAAGCCCCTCCTCCAATAACAACTCGCACAGTGCCGGTTTCTCCGCCGGCAAGCATACCTTGATTACAAGCTGTAAACGCAAGACACAG
This sequence comes from uncultured Treponema sp., assembly GCA_963514615.1. GTDB lineage: Bacteria > Spirochaetota > Spirochaetia > Treponematales > Treponemataceae > Treponema. The sequence goes on along the minus strand of CAUPUT010000136.1, from coordinate 1,137 downwards.
CGTTACTAAAAGAATGCTTACAAAGTTCACATACTGCTTTTTCATATCCTACCTCCTCGTATATCCTCTTTTGTCTTTATCATAGAATTAAACATACTATGGGAACCTCTAAAAACCGAAGTTTTTAGAGGTTCCCTATCTTTTTAGGTAAACACACTTTACCCTTTTTCGCAAGTTTATTATATACCATCTTTTAAAAAAATACAAATAGAAATGCTTGCCAGGGCAACCGCATTATAAAATATTTTCAGAGGTTGCCTTCCTTCTGTGCGAAATTTTACTTAAAATTTTGCACATTTTTCCAACAGACGGGTAAACGCATCAGGTGAGTAGGTAAAAACCGTGGAAAAATTGGGACTGTGAGACCATTTGAACCGCAGACAGAACTGCCACGGATGGCAGGGGTGATAAACAGAAACCAGTTTTTGAAAAAAACCGGCAGTAAAGGAATTGACAGGGATGGCAATTCCTTGGCGTAGCTCTGCTCGAATAGTCTCAATTTTTCCGCGGGGGTGGTAAAAAAAACGACTTGATGCGTTTACCCTGAAATGCTTGCTGTTATTGCATTCTTTGCAGTCTTTGTGCAATTCTTTTTTTCGCTGTTCTTCATAAAAAGAAGGATTTTTTCAAGCCATTTTCCTCCAAAAGTCGCATAAGGACTGTAGGAGGTGTGAATGACTAGAAAACCCTTTGAAGAACTAGCTATTTCCGATGACTTTATGTTCTGTAAAGTCATGGAACACGAATCGCTGTGTCGGCCGTTTCTTGAAATGCTCTTTAGTGCACAGATCGATAAAATCACGTATCTTTCGTCTCAAAATACGGTTACGACTAATTTGGGCGCAAAAACCGTCCGCCTTGATGTACTGGTAAAAGATGAAAATGGCACATCCTACGACATTGAAATGTTTTTTCCGATAGACATCCGTGCCTATCGGAAAAACGAGATGATATGTTTTTAATTGCCGGTAGATGTGGTACTCTTATCCGACGGGATAAGGGGGCAGGCAGCAGGTTGACGCAAAACGCGAGGAAATCTTGAATAAAGAAGAACCTCGTAAACGAGATTAACCTAAACCTGTTGCCGTAAATCAAAGTGCGGCCGCACCTCGTAGGTGCGTACCGCGAATAGGAGTT
>CAUPUT010000135.1:0-4951 GCA_963514615.1 uncultured Treponema sp. | reverse complement strand
CCGATAACATCCCTTTTACACCGGAAAATCCGTCAGGGGCGCAGTATCATCTCGGCACAGCCGAAACGAAGATTATCATCACCTTCGGAACGGAGCAAACGGAGTATCGTCTGTTTATCTCGTTTAAAGAAGACCCCGACACGGTGCGCAGCATTACCGACTTCCGCTTTACCAAAGACAAGAATAGCGAGCTGAAAACGCTTTCGATGGCGGCCATTGCAAACGACGGGCATGAAGGCACAATCACCGCAACGGTGCTGTACACGGGAAGTGCAAAACCCGAAAGCCTTATTCCGACCTTTATTACCCCCGGTACGGTAACCGTAAACGGCGCCGCACAAACATCGGGCAGCAGCGCACAGGACTTTAGAAGGACACTTACGTACATCTGTACCTCTCGCGACGGGCAGTATACGCGCAAATATACGGTAAAAATACGGTTTGTGTATGCGGAGCCTGCTCAATCGCTGTTAAAAACCTTCCGCTTCCCCGCAGGGGTTAACCCGCTTACGCAGGACTCGGAAGGCAGAATAGACCAAACGGCGCGTACCGTGCACATCAGCGCCTGCTATGCGGGAGAAAGACCCAAAAAGCTGATTCCTGAATTTTCTGCAACGGGCGAGGTAACGGTTGATGGGCTTACGCAGTCAAGCGGTTTTAGCGCGCAGGACTTTGAATACCCCGTCTACTATAAGGTAACCGACCCCGGCGATCCGTCTGCATACACAATCTACGCGGTAACGGTGCACTTTGAGTACTCGGCGGATTCAGGCTGCGAATTAATGGAGTTTCAGTTGTTGCAGCAGGATAATCCTTCGCTGACGCAGGATGTAACTACCTTTATCAGTGCGCACTCGGGTGTTATCTATGCGCTGTTGCCGCGCGGGGCGGACGTAACGAACCTGATACCGCGCTTTACCGCACGGGGACGGGTAACGGTGGACGGCGTTGAGCAGACCAGCGGAGAGACGGCAGCCGACTTTTCGTCGGAGGTAGAATACAAGGTAACGAGCGAGAACGGCCTTCATACCAAAATCTATCGCGTAACTTTACAGCAAGCGGGCGGCATTATCTATGTTGACCCCAAGGCGACGGGCAGAGGCAACGGTTCGACATGGGAAGATGCCTTTACAAGCCTTGAAGCCGCCTTACACAAGGCGAACGAAATGCCTGCCGAGGTAAGCGCCGAAATATGGTTGAGTAAGGACTTTAAAAGCCCCGAAGGAAAGCGGTATGAGCTCAAGCGTGCACTGATTTTCCGCGGCGGCTTTAACGGCGTCGAAACCGAAGCCGACCAGCGGAATAAGGATAATAAGAGCCTATTTAACCATGACATCACGTTTTTCTCCGATACGCCGATACGCGGTACGCTCACCTTTGACGGCATTCAGCTCGGTCATAGCTACAATTGGGGTACAATAAAGCCTATTTATGACATTAAATGGGACACCGCAGGTGAAAACTCCCTAGTTATCCAAAACTGTACTGTCCGCAGGGCTACGGATTTTAATACCAGCATCTCCTCCCGTTTGGCCTCGGCTACGATAAAAGATTCGGAGGCTTCTAACGACATTAGACTACCGAAATGCAATACCGTTACGGTACAAAATGTAAACACCGGCAGCGAGGACTTGTTCATAACATGCGATATCGCTGCCGTCGATAACTACAGCGGCAGCTATCTTTACATTAATAAGGGCAACGGCATTGCTCCGGCACAAAAAGCAGTTATCAAAAACAGCCGCTGCCGGAGCATAATTTATGCAAAAGATATAAGTCTATCGAATAACAACAATGGCGGACTTTTTTATAGCTTTGACAATATCAATTTATATGATATAAAAGAAACCCCCGATACCGATATAACACTGTATCCTGCAGCTTCCGCTTCCATTAGGATGGGATACTGTATCCTAGGCGATATATTGATTAATAACGACAGCAGCGAAGTGCTAAAATTAAAAAGCGTCGATATTACCGCTGTGACCATAGCCAAGATCTATGTGTCCAGCGGCAAGGTAATAACCGAACGGCTTAACTGCTCAGGGCGGGCCCGCAAGATAAATTTCTTATGGCTCCCTGCCTGTTCGGCAACAATAAAGGATTATATTTTTGAAGATGATATCGATGTTTCCTGCAATGCAAAGGACTTTAAAGCTATTATGGAAACTGTACCGGTACATACGGAAATAGAGAATATAAAAGCAAAAACCTTAACGTGCGGCTACGTAACGGACACCTTGCGAACCATCAAGCGGAAATATAACTGTCCCCCGTATTCAGTTGAAGAAGGATACTGGTCTGAAATATCCAAGGAACAGGTACCGTTTGCAAGCGGCGGCTCTCACAGGCTAAAAGATGTTAAGACAGAAAACCTGTACGTATCTTCAGGCGATTCTATTACGTTAAAAGGTGTCAGCGGGTATCAAACATTCTGGCTAAAAGGGCAGTTAAAAGGCTCCCTATCGTTCTTTGGACGATGGAGTGAGGAGCAACAGACGAATATAATATATAATGCCGTTAATTTCTCTTCCGTTGTGTTAAATAACGAAACGACGCCGAACAGTAAAATCGACATAGACAATATCTATGTGCAAGGGGAGTGGTTCCGGGCACGGACGAATACCCTTTCCGTACGCAAAATACTGCCTGTCTGGTATCAAATGGGATGTCTGGAATTGCAAGGGCATAGCAGCGTAACCGCTGCAGACTGCGACTTCCGTAACTTGGTGCCGTTTTACGCCTACTACGACCAGAAACCGACCGAAAAACGCCCCAGCTTCCTTGCCGTAGGCGGAACGGTCAGCTTAACGGGCTGCACCTTTGACGAGAGCTTTGTTCAAGTTGGTTCAGGCACGTGCTTCGACACCCACCTCAACAGCTGGTACAACTGCACCGTAGCCGTCTGGAAAAAATAGGGGAGAGGATAATTTAGAATTCATAATTAAGAATTCATAATGGGTAGTGGGGAATGGCGTAATTATACCGATAAGATAGTCATTGCCGAATCCTCTGCGGTTTTTGCAGTAAATATTATAAAAAAACTGTGAGTTTTTAGCCAAAAGCCTTTTTGTGTCATATATAGCATACAAAGAGGCCAAACAATGCACAAAGACTTTGATTCATTAACCATTACCGACGATTTTATCTTCTGCCATATCATGCAGGATAAAACTATCTGTTCTTCGCTACTTCGTATGCTGCTGCCCGATGTGCTCGCAGAAATTACCACGATATCTTATCAAAAGAGCTTTGACCAATTGCTCTATGCAAAAGGCATCCGCCTTGATGTATGGGCTGCCGATACTGCCGGCAAACTATACGATATTGAAATGCAGACGGCAAATGCCTATAATCTTGCTAAACGCTTGCGTTATTATCAAGCGGTGCTTGATATAAGTACTCTTGAAAAAGGTACTGATTATGAGCAATTACACGATTCATTTCTTATCTTTTTCTGTACGTTTGACTATCTTGCGAAGGGGTTGCCGGTTTACACGTTTAAGACAGTATGCAGCGAAGACATGAGGATACGCTTGCCTGATGCTATGACGAAAGTGATTGTCAACAGTAGTGCTGCGGAGAAAGAGCGGAATAAAGACTTGAGGGCATTTTTTAAGTACATGAATGGGGATAAGCCGGATAGTCCGTTTGTGTACACGATAGATGAGGCTGTAAAGCGTGTTAAAGCGGATGAACAGCACAGGAGGGAGTATATGATGTTACGGTCATTTGAGATGGATGCACGGAGAGTGGGGTTTCAGCAGGGAATAACACAGGGTATGCGACAAGGCAAATCGCTTGGTCTTGCTGAAGGTTCCCGTCAAGCAAAACTCGAAACGGCACGGCTGATGAAGCAGGCAAGCTGTGAAATTACTTTTATAGAAAAGATGACCGGTCTTTCTAAAGAAGAAGTAGAAAAACTATAATCCCATGGATAATATGTAATGGTTTTGAGGTGAAAGCCATTGCCGAATCCTCTGCGGTAACATGAATACTGCACGGCCGCGGTGTGGAAAAAGTAGGGGGGATTTAGAATTCATAATGGGGTAATGGGTGTTTTGCCACATCCTTGACAGGCCGTTTTTTATTTACTACCATTATTTACCATTATGCAGTCGGATGCTTTAAGATTTCAGGCACAAGAAGATTTTTCCAAGGCGCGCAACAAAGCTTGGATCAATGAGATGCAGCATGTTATGCATCCCGATAAAAAACGGCTTCTCTCTTTGAACGACGTAAAAAAGATTTTAAAGCCTAAGAATGAGGTGTATGTCGGGCTTAAAACGGTTCCGATTAAAAAGATAGTCGGCAGTGAGGGGCGCTATAATGATTTTGATAACCGCTTTTTGCCCCGTTCAAACGAATTGAAGCAACGGTGGGTTAATGTTGATCAAGCTCATTTGTCCGATATTGTATTGCCGCCCATTCAGTTGTATGAGCTTGGCGGATTGTATTTTGTCCGGGACGGGAATCACCGTGTGTCGGTAGGTAAGGCTCAAGGTGTTGAGTTTATCGATGCCGAAGTAATCTCGTTGCAAAGTGAGGTGCAGTTACCCCCCGATGTCAGACTGGATACGCTGCTCGCTGCGGTTATCCGTTATGAAAAGCGGGTGTTTTATAGCGAAACACATTTCGGCGATCTAACCGATTATTGGGATTTGGACTTTACCGCAGCCGGCCGCTACGATGTTATCTATAATCATATTCTTGTACATAAGTATTATATGAACGAGCAGCAGCATACTGAAATCGATTTTAACGACGCGCTGATTTCTTGGTTTAAAACGGTCTATCTTCCGGTTATCGCCGTGATAGATAAATATAAGCTGCTTTCCGATTTTAAAGACCGGACGAAGAGCGATATTTATGTTTGGGTTGTTAAGCACTGGGACAGGCTCAAGCAGAAAAACGGAAATGACTACAGTTTAGATGATGCGACCAAGGATTT
>CAUPUT010000134.1:0-4990 GCA_963514615.1 uncultured Treponema sp. | reverse complement strand
TGTGCAATAATGTAATGCTCATAGCGGATTTCGAGTTCCGCCGCGTTTTTAATTGACTCGGAATACTGTGCGCTTGAAGGATCGCATCGGCAAATCAGTTCAAGCGGGATGAGCGGGTCGTGCAGCGCGTCGGCGAGGGATTTACCGAGATGACACTGCAACGCGGGTTCCGCTTCTACAATGCTGCCGGTAATTTTCAACTCCCGCCAGTGTTTGATAAGCTCGCCGCGCTGCACAAGTTTTTCCTGCAAGCGGGTAAAGGAGCTTTGTTTTTGCAAGCCGATGCGGTATGCACGTTCGGTGAGCCGCTCGTCGGCGGTATCGTGCCGGAGCTTGAGCCGGTATTCGGCACGGGCGGTGAACATCCGGTAGGGCTCATCGACCCCTTGCGTGATAAGGTCATCGATCATTACGCCGATATAGGCTTCGTCGCGGCGGAGTGTGAACGGTTCGTAGGCTGCCGGTTGTGCGTTGCTGTGGCTGAAAGCTCTGGCGTACAGCGTTGCATTGATACCGGCGATGAGGCCTTGACCGCCCGCTTCTTCATAACCGGAGGTTCCGTTGATTTGCCCTGCGGTAAAAAGCCCCGCGATCCGGCGGGTTTGTAAGTCCGGCCCCAGCTGCAGCGGAGAGACAACCGCATAGTCAACCGCATACGCGGGGCGGGTGATTACGGCATCGGCAAAACCGGTGAGGGTACGGAGCATTTGATCCTGCACATCCTCCGGCAGCGATGAAGAAAAGCCGTTGATGTACAGCTCATCGCTCATCAGGCCTTCCGGTTCGATATACAGTTGGTGCCGCGTACGTTCGGGAAACTTTCGTACCTTGTCCTCGATGGAAGGGCAGTAACGGGCGCCCGTTGCGTGAATTTTCCCCGAAAAAAGCGGCGAGCGGTGAAAGTTTTGCCGGATAACCTCGTGGGTATGCTCGTTGGTGTAGGAGACATAGCACACCGCTGAAGGGCGGAATATTTCCGCCGTGTCGAAGGAGAACGGACGCATCACTGCATCCGCTTCCTGTATTTCCAGCTGAGAAAGATCGACGGATTTCCTCAGTACGCGGCAGGGGGTACCGGTTTTGAGCCTACTCATCGTGAAGCCCTTGCGTGCAAGGGCTGTACCGAGTCCAATTGCCGCTTTTTCACCGAGGCGGCCTTCTTCCGCTTCGAATTCGCCGATGTAGATTTTCCCTTCCATAAAGGTTCCGGTGGTGAGTATCACCGCCCATGCGGAAATCGTCCTGCCGCGCGCCGTCAGTACCGCCTGTACGCTGCCACCTTCCACAAGTCCGCTTTCCGCAGTCTGCGAGGAGATAACATCAACAACCGTATCTTGATAAATATGGAGATTTTTTTCTTTTTCGAGGGTGTACTGCGCAGTCTGCGCATATAAGAATTTATCCGCCTGAATGCGGGGTGATTGCACTGCCGGCCCGCGGCTTTTGTTGAGGAGGCGGTATTGAATCATACAAGCATCGGCGAGTTTTCCCATCTCGCCGCCGAGGGCGTCTATTTCCCGCACGATATTGCCCTTTGAAACACCTCCAATCGAGGGGTTGCAGGACATCCTGCCGATAGTATCAACCGTTTGTGTAATAAGAAGGGTTTGTGCGCCCATCCGCGCGGCGGCGAGCGATGCTTCGATGCCTGCATGCCCCCCGCCGACGACAATCACGTCATAGTCCGAATAACGAAAATTCATAGCGGGTATTATAGCGAAACGGCTCCTGTTTGTCTGGCATAGATTTGTATTTTCGGCTAAAAAGGAGAACAACTACGTATCAGCAGTTTTGGGGATGCGTTTGCCCTTATGCCGTTTGCAGAGATTTGGGTATGGTGAATTTTCCGTATTATCTGTTCTCATCATTACCGCAAAAAAAGGCCGAACAAAGGTCATATTTGATTTTCGTTCGGCTTTTCGGGAATATCCTAAAAAGCGATTACTTTCGGGCTATCCCTGTGTAAACTAATGTATTACCGTTAAGAATTACTGTGCATTTTTAACCTCGTCAGCTGTGGGGTGCTTGTTCTTCTCGACCTTGAGCAAGGTAGAGGTGTGTAAAAAAGTAGAGTTTGTTGCATTTTTAAGCTCAATGGTACGGTATTCCAATTCTACCGTACTACCATCTGTCATTAATTCCGTCATGAAAGGGATGTTATTCTTTTTAACCACAGCAGCACCGTTATCCTCTTCATACGTAAAGGTATCTGCCGAGTACTTCTTATAGGTTCCATTATCTTCAACGGCAGTATAAACTTTATCTTGATTGAAATAAAAGTATACAGCAGGCTTACTATATCGGTAGACTTCCCATACGTTTGCCTCTAAATGTGCTTTGGTAGCAGGCATCGGTTTGGCTTCTTTAATGGTATTAAATGGAACCTTTGTGTCTTTGGTCAAAGTTGCATCAGCTATATTTCTGTATTTAAATTCAATGGTATTCTCATCTTTTTTTACCAGATAGTGACCGGAGATCTGAATCCGAGAACGAACATCCATGAATATTTCTGCCCTTTCAGGGGTATAAGAAACAGAGCCGGAAAATTTTACAAACCGCTCGTTTCTTTTAAGGGCTGCAAACATCTTATTACCGTCATAAGCAATGTGCATAATATACCCGGCTTTCCAATCGACAAGTTTCATATCGTTCAATACTTTAAATTCCCATACGCCTATTACTTCCTCTTTGGAAGGAGCCAAATATAGAATTTCAATTTTTTCAGCTGCAGTTTTAGCTGTACTTCCAGAATCATTTATCTTGGTCATGGTTGCCACGGTGATCCCTGTATCATCTTTAAGTTCAAATGCCTTATCCTTGCTTTCCAGTGTATAGACATCGTCGTCAACCTTAAGTACACCAGTTGTTTTGTCATAGCTTATTTTTTTGTCAACTTTTGTAAAGTCATAGCCGTTTTGCTTGGCTGCATAGAGTTTGCCGTCCGTGTTATAAAGGACGTGCATCATATACGAGTCGTTAGCGGCTACGATTTTCCATGCCCCCTGTAATTCTTTTTCGGGGAATTTGTACTGAGGGCCGTTGCTCTGAGGAATAGTATCTTTTGTTTTATTTCCGTTAGCCTGTCCACATCCTGCGATCAGTGTTACGGTACTTAGTATAACAAGAGCGGTGATTATTGAAATGATCTTGTGTTGCATAAAATCTCCTTTGCAGCAGTCTACTTGCCGCAAGCGTAAGATACGGTTGCCGAAAGCGTCCGTGAGGCTATTGTCTGGCGATAGCAATGAATAGTCTTAGTTACTATTATCCTCTCTATTCTTTAAAAGTCAAGTTAGATTTTTATGATTGTTTGATTTTTTTCAGGATGAGCTACTTCATTGACTATCGTATCGTGCTCACGGTATAATTTCGGCTGGTTTATTTCAGAAAAGAGCAACTGCATCAGATAGTTTTTTGATACGGTTGCTCTGATGTGTTGGAGGCGGTTATGGAAGTCGGGATTAAAGGAGACTGTACTTTTGTTGTTACAAAGGAAATGCTTGCAACTGCGGTGGGGAGCGGAACGGTAGAGGTATTTGCAACACCGGCTATGATTGCTCGAATGGAAGATACGGCAACGCGCAGCGTGATGCCGTATTTGGACGAGGGACAGGCAACGGTCGGTACACATGTGGATGTACGGCATCTTGATGCAACCCCCGAAGGAATGAAGGTGTTCATCCATACCGAATTGGTAGAGATCAACGCAAATGGAAAATTTCTGACTTTTCAGGTTGAAGCGCGTGATGAGCGCGGTGTGATAGGCAGCGGTATCCATGAACGGGCGATTATCAATGTCGACCGCTTTATGGAAAAAGTAAATAAAAAGAAAAACGCATAACTCAAATTACATGTAAGGGAAACCTCAAAAAACCGAGATTTTTAGAGGTTCCTACTATTTTAATACGATGAGTATCTTTTAAAAATGCAGATGAACGGCGAAATATATCAGGATAATGAAATAGACGAATTCGGTATTATACGCGGCGAAAAGCGTGCGGGGGATGAAAAAGACCGCGCGCTGCGTCCGCAGCTTTTGAAGGATTTTCAGGGTCAGGAAAACATCAAAGAAAACCTGTCGGTCTTTATCAAAGCGGCGCGGAGTAGGGGAGAAAGCCTTGATCACCTTTTTTTGATTGGGCCTCCCGGGCTGGGAAAAACTACCCTTGCGCAAATTACCGCGCAGGAGCTTGGTGTCGAATGCAAGATCACCGGCGCTCCTGCCCTTGATAAACCTAAGGATTTGGCCGGTATTTTGACAACGCTGTCCGAACGGAGTGTGTTCTTTATCGACGAAATCCACCGGTTAAAGCCTGCTATCGAAGAAATGCTCTATATCGCTATGGAAGATTATGAGCTTGACTGGATTATCGGGCAGGGGCCGGGGGCGCGGACTGTCCGTATCCCGCTGCCGCCGTTTACGTTGATCGGTGCGACGACCCGTGCCGGTATGGTTTCCAGTCCGCTTATCAGCCGCTTCGGGATTGTGCAGCGCTTTGAATTTTACAGCGACGAAGAGCTTGCTTCTATTATTATGCGTTCCGCCGATATCCTTCAAATCAACATCGGGAAAAAAGCGGCCGTTGCACTTGCCCGCTGTTCCCGCGGAACGCCGCGCGTTGCCAATCGGTTGCTGAGGCGTATGCGGGATTTTGCGTTCATTGAAGGCAGTGATACTATCCGCGAAACAACCGTTGCGCAGGGCTTGGAAAAACTGCACATTGATCGGCTCGGCTTGGAAAACTATGACCGGCAGATACTCCGCTCTATCATCGAAAACTATGGAGGGGGACCGGTTGGGGCGGAGACGCTTGCGATTTCAATCGGGGAGTCGCAAGATACGCTTGAAGACTACTACGAACCCTATCTTATTCAAACGGGATTGTTACAGCGTACCCCGCGCGGACGTATGGTTACGGAAAAAGCATACACCCATCTCGGACTAAAAATTCCGGCGTCAGCGGCGCAGACCGGCAGCCTTTTTGAATAG
>CAUPUT010000133.1:0-5076 GCA_963514615.1 uncultured Treponema sp. | reverse complement strand
AATGTACGATTTAGTTGTCGCGTACGAGCGGCATACTCATACAGCGGGGACCGCCGCGTCCGCGTGAAAGTTCCGCGCTCGGCATTGTCAGAACCTTCAGTCCGTGCTTCGCGAGTATTTCATTAGTAACATCGTTTCTTTCGTAGACAACGATTGTTCCGGGGCTGATACACAGCGTGTTCGAACCGTCGTTCCACTGCTCGCGGGCTGCAGCGATCCTGTCGCCGCCTGCGCACTGAATAAGCTCTGCATGGCCGGTACCGGTGTACTGGGCAAGCGTTTTTTCGAGCGTCGTATCATTTTCAACAATCTTCAACTCGCCTTTTGCAGCACCTTTGGTAATAGTGAATACGCGGAGCGGACCGAGAATACCGGGATGGATAGTAAATTTGTCATGATCAATCTGCGTAAATACCGTATCCAAGTGCATAAATGCGCGGCTTACGGGGATATCAAACGCAAGAATCGTCTCGATCTTCAAATCGCTGTTAAAGAAGATTTTCTTTGCGATAAGATCGATCGCATTCGCAGTGGTGCGCTGTGAAATACCGATAGCTAAAACTTTTTCATTTATATTAAGGATATCGCCTCCTTCAATGTGAGGCGGATCGTAACGATCGTAGAACTTGGGAACCTTTCCTGCATAATCCGGATGATGATCGAAAATATATTCGGCATAAATTGTTTCGCGATTACGAGTAACGGAGAACATTCTATTCAAACTTACACCGTTTCCAATTGTAGCAAAAGGATCGCGGGTAAAATACAGGTTAGGCATAGGATTGACAACCATTGACGAATCCGAATCGGCAACGAAGTCTACCAATGAGGCATTACCTTTGATATTAAGTTCCTTAATATCGATACCTTCCATCGTTTTTAAAATCAGTTGTTTGTTGTCTTTGATGTTATTCAGCAGTTCACGAAGGCTTTCCTTGTATTTTTCGGAATGAACATCGCTTTCGTTGATAAACTGGTCAATAAACTTTGTTCTAATTTCGGGTTTTTTAATTGCTTCTGCGGCAAGGTCTTCGAGGTACAGAACTTCGGCTCCGTTATCTCTCAAAATCTTGGCAAAGGCGTCGTGTTCTGCCTGAGCGACTTTTAAGAACGGAATGTCGTCAAACAGCAGTTCGCCTAAGGTGTCGGGAGTTAAATGAAGTAGTTCGGCACCAGGCCTATGAAGCAATACTTTACGCAGCGTTTTAATTTCACTGGTAACACTTAATACGGACATATAAGCCTCCTATAACTTATAGTGCAGGATACGGTAAACATACCGTCAAAAGGCTGCTTCGCGTAAAAAAACACTATCAACCGGTCTCCCTGCAAAAGATACGAATAATTATAGCACAGTTTTTTGCAAATGCAAGTAAAATAATTTATAATTATTATCAAATAAGCTGATTAAGTTTTTCGCTGATGAATTCGCTCTTTTCTTTTAAGCCGATGGAGCCGGTTTCGAGCATGATGACATTCGGCTGCTTTGCGTCGAGTTTAACCCGCCCGGCCGACTCTTTTATCATGCGGAGCAATTTATCGATAGAAATCTTTGAGACCTTCGCAAAGGTAATGCGCACGGTGCCGTTCCGCTCTTTAAGCGAGGCGATTGCGAGTTTTGCACAGATAATTTTGATTTCGGCAAGAGAAAGCAGGCTTTCAGCTTCTTCCGGAACGGGGCCGAACCGGTCGGACAGTTCTGCATAGAGCCTGTCGAGCTCCTCCGCGGTACGGACGGCGGCGATTTTTTTGTATATTTCCATCTTTGTTTCCGGCACGCGGATATAGCTGTCGGGGATAAAGCCCGTGTACTCAAGCTCTATGACCGGCTCCGTTTCAGGCTCGTAACCGGCATTTTGCAGCCGTTCCACCGCCTCTTCCAGCAGACGAAGATAGAGGTCAAAGCCGACGGAATAAATGTCGCCTGACTGTTCTTTTCCCAATAGATTCCCTGCGCCGCGGATTTCCATATCCTTCATCGCAATTTTAAAGCCGGAGCCGAGTTCCGTAAAATCGGAGATAACTTGCAGCCGCTTCATCGCAACCTCCGACAAGGCCTTGTTTTCGGGATAGAGAAGATACGCATAGGCCTTTCTGTCGGAACGTCCGACACGGCCGCGCAGTTGGTACAGTTGCGAAACGCCGTACATATCGGCACGGTCGATGATGATGGTATTCGCATTGGGGATGTCGATACCGTTTTCGATAATCGTAGTAGCGATGAGGACATGAAAACCGCCCATGTTGAAGCGGCGGAAAATATCTTCAAGTTCGGTTGCGCTCATCTGCCCGTGGGCGATATCGATAAGCACTTCGGGGATGAGCTGCTGGATCTTATACCGTGTTTCTTCGAGGCTTTCTACGCGATTATGCAGATAGAACACCTGCCCGCCGCGGTCAACTTCAAAACGGATTGCCTGCGCAATTCTTTCGGGGTCAAACGGAGAAATAACGGTTTCTACCGGACGGCGGTTTTGCGGCGGCGTGGTTAAAAGGCTCATGTCGCGGATTTTTAGCAGGCTGATATGCAGGGTACGCGGGATGGGGGTCGCACTCAAAGAGAGGCAGTCGATATTCGTCTTCATCTGCTTGAGCCGTTCCTTGTCTTTGACTCCAAACCGCTGTTCCTCGTCAACAATCATCAGTCCCAAATCTTTAAACTGCACGTCTTTCTGGATAACGCGGTGTGTGCCGATAACGATATCAAGCTCGCCGTTTTTCAGCTGAGTCAGCACTTTTTTCTGTTCAGCCTTGGAAACGAAACGGGACAGCCGTGCGAGTTTTACCGGAAATTTTTGAAAGCGTTCCTGAAAGGTATCAAAGTGCTGCTCCGCAAGGATGGTGGTCGGGGCTAAAAAGGCGGCCTGCTTTCCGCTCATCACCGCCTTGAATGCCGCCCGCATCGCAATTTCCGTCTTACCGTAACCGACGTCGCCGCAGATGAGCCGATCCATCGGTATCGGTTTTTCCATATCCGTCTTTACATCGGCAATACAGGTTAGCTGATCTTCCGTTTCCTCATACGGGAAGGCGGCTTCAAAAGCGGTTTGCCATTCATTGTCTTTCGCGAAGGCAAAACCGGCGGCAGCTTTACGGCGGGAATACAAGTCGATAAGCTTATCAGCGATATCCTCAACCGATTTTTTAACCTTGTTTTTCCGGTTTTCCCACGCCTTAGACCCGATGATATCCAGCCGCGGCGCTTCGCCTTCATTACCGATATACCGCTGCACGAGGTTCGCCTGCTCGATCGGGATAAACACCGTTTCGTCCTGCGCGTACAACAGATTGATGTAGTCGCGTTCGTGTCCCAGCGTTTTAACGCGCTCAATCCCCTTAAACTGCCCGATACCGTAGTTGACGTGAACAACATAGTCGCCGGGGTTAAGTTCCACAAAGGTATCGATAACGGAGCTTTTAACCTGCTTAACCGATTTCGGGATGCGCCGCCGCCTGCCGAAAATTTCGTTTTCCTGAATAACGAGTATTTTCAGCTCGGGGATACCGAAGCCGGAAGAAAGCGTGAGCGGCAGCACGGCGGCTTTAATATCCTTGAGTAATTCACCGATACGGAGCGCCTGCGCATCGCTTTCCGCAAATACAAAAATACGCCAGCCTTCCTGCTGCAAATGCGTTAATTCTTCTTTTAGATACACGATATTGCCGAAAAAACTGCGCGGCGGGTCACAGTTAAATACAATCGACGCTCCGGTTTCGCCCGTTTCTTTCAGCGTTCGCAAGAAAAGACTTTGCGGATAGCTTTCGGTCAGCTCCGTAAAGGGCAGCAAAAGGCGCTGCGGCATGGGGTATTCGGTAATCAAAAGGTTATGCTTGATGTCGTCGTCGATTGCGCGGGTGATTTTATTATATAAGCCGTGATATTCCCGCTCCAGCGCCTCCACCGCGTTTCGCTGCCGGTCGTAATCCATGTACAGGAGAACCGCAGGTTTTGCAGCGCCGCCATGCAGATACTCAAGATAATCAAGGACGCTTGCAGGTTTTTCAAAACAGAGCGGATAAAAAAGCTCTTCACCGTCAAAGGCTCGCTGTTCTTTTAAGTGCTCAATCAGCTTGTCCGTACCTTCGGCCGTAAATTCGGGCATCTGCGGTAAATTCCGTTCGAGCGCAGCGATCCGCTCATCATCCCAGATAACCTCTTTCATCGGATAGAGCGTCAGGCTGTCAAAGTCTTCAACCGAGGCCTGCGTGTGCATATCGAAGGACTTTATCTTTTCGATAGTAGTAAAGTCGAATTGGATACGGTAGGCGGTATGCTGCGACCCTTTGTTAGCGGCGGCGCAGATATCGAGTACCTCACCGCGAAGGGCGAACTCGCCCCGGACGCTTACCCGCGGTACCCGCGTATAGCCCCATTGCACCAACAGCGAAGCTATTTTCTCCGTATCGATTTCCTTGCCTTTATAGAGAGTACAGGTGAGTGTTTTAAGGTAGTCTGGCGGCGGAACCGGCGTTAGAAATGCCCGCTGGGTCATAACCGTTACCGTGTTTACTGCTCCTTCGGAGACGGCCGCACCGGATACCGGCGACCCTGCGCAGAGTTCGGCTAAAACTTGAGCTCGCTCCGCAAATACCGGCGCGGAGTTTTGTACCGGCCGATATGCCATATTGCCCCACCACGGCAAAACCTGAGCTTGCAAACCCGCAACATCAAGATCAGCGCGCAATTCTTCTATTTCTTTTTCTGTCGGGACAACAATACAGAGATTAGCGTTAAAATGCCGGACATATTCGGCAAGGAAAAAAGCGAATATACCGCCTGAAAGGCCGTGTATATGATACGGAAAACGCTCTTCCCTCAAAGAGGAAAAAGCGTCTTGCATGGTTTTCCATGAGTGAATGCAGTCTTGTAATGTATGTTCTTTCATCACCAATGATTCGTTCTGAGAGCTATCTCACATGCCGCGTCGGGGTTGTTGATTAGCCGAAAACGTTATTGTCTTTTGTGCGCCGAGTCGTTACGAAACGGGAGAGGTCAACGATGTTTTTTACGATAATACGGTCGCCGTATACCTCTAACCGTCCCTGATCGGCGAATTTACGCAGTGCATCGCCGGT
>CAUPUT010000132.1:0-5087 GCA_963514615.1 uncultured Treponema sp. | reverse complement strand
AATCCATGCGTGCGAAAGGTATTGATCCTGCTGCAAAAGAAGAAGAGTTATTCCGCACCGCGATTGTCAATTTGAGTTCAACGTAGATAGTGCAGATGCAATTAATAAGGATATTAAAAAAGCTTTTTCCAAATTAGACGGGGATTATGCTTGACATCCTTGGCGGATAGGCGCGGCATTTGTTTTCCTACAAAGTCTCCGCTACCCACGTATCAGCGGTGTCTTCATCAATGCCGTCCCCGAATGCCGCACCTATCAGGATGATTTTTTTGCCGGAGCTTTGGTACGGTTCGGCATAACCCTGTTCTTTGATTTGATCGAGAGCCGATTGCGGCGTACCGCTACCCATCAATTTAAATTCAAAAATATAGATGGTATCAGTAGTAAACACTACACAGTCGGAGCGTCCCCGCGAGCTCTGTACTTCCGTCTGCGCAAATTGCCCCATCAAGGTAAAAATCAGATAAAATGCTATTTGATAATCCCGCTCCCGCATTTTGATGTTCTCTTTTGCGGCAAGGCTATACGGTAAACCGGCACAGGCAGTGTACATCCGCTCCATAAATGAATCGAGCTTTTCTTTTTGTAAATCCCGCACAAAATTTCCGATGAATAAGCCGCTGTTATCCTTCGCAATCGAGGTATACACCGGTATCAGATTATCTAAAAAGCCGTATTTTACCTCATCATTCGGAAAGCCCAGCTTGTACAACCGAAACTCCGGGTCATACCCCTTGATGGTCAGGTACCCTGCTTGAAACAAAATCGGCAACGGATTTTGCAAATCAGGGCGGTAATCCTGCAGCGCATTTTCCGTCATCTCCGCATCTTCAAGTATTTCCCGTATGTTGCCGGTTTGTTTTTGCAAAAGCTGCACGAGGAATGTCGGTGTACCCGTTGCAAACCAGTAATCCCGGAATGCTTTACCGGTAAAGACACTTAACAAGCTAAAGGGATTATAGACATTGATAGCATTTTCCGAAAAGTGATAGCCGTCATACCGCTGCTTGAGCTGTGCAAGCGTTTGTTCGACTGAAAGGTGCTGCGTTTCTGCAAGTATTTGTATTTCAGGCTGAAAATTTGCTTCCAGCTCTTGCTGCGTAATTCCGCACAACGCAGCATAGTCACGATCAAGCGAAATATCGCGGAGATTATTCAAGTCGCTAAAGATACTGACCTTGCTAAACTTTGTTACACCGGTTAGGAATACAAAACGGAGATACTGATCGCAGGATTTAAACACACCGTAAAAACCTTTCAGAATGCGGCGATATGTTTCGTTTAATGCTTCATCGGTATTCATTGTTTCCAAAAGCGGCTTGTCATACTCATCAACTAATACGACGACCTGTTTACCGGTTTTCTCGTAGATACGCTGAATAAGGTCTTTCAATCGACTGTCCGGGGCATCCTCTCTCCGCTCCACCGTAAAAGCTTTCTCCCAATCGCGGAGATGTGCGTTCAAAATATCCAGCAATGCCTGTTCATCGGTATAAGCCTTCGCATTAAAATCCAGATATAACACCGGATACTCCTGCCACAGTTCCCGATTTCCGGCTTCGGCATTTTCAAGTTTTTCTATCTCAAGACCGCTAAACAGCTCTTTTTGACCGAGAAAGTATGCTTTTAATGTGGAAAGCAAAAGACTTTTCCCAAACCGGCGCGGGCGGCTTAAGAAATATACCTTACTGGTATGAGTAAGCCGAAATATACGATCGGTTTTATCAATATAAAGAAAATCTTTTTTCCGTAAATCTTCAAAGCTCTGTATGCCTATCGGCAAATTCCGTGTAACATCCATGAAGCTAGTATAGCAAGGTTTTATGATTGAGCCAATGGGGATGTCGCAAAAGTTGGTTACTTTTTGGACATCGCCATCAGCATAGCTGATAGCGAGTTTAAAATTAAGTCTTTATACAGTAATAACTATCAGAACCGCCAAGGATGGCGGTGGCTTTAACAGTAACAAGTTTTCGCAAGAAAACTTGAAGATCAAAACGGTACAAGGATGTACCGTTTTGATCGCAACATCGCATCTAAATCTAAGGAAACTGTCCAAAAACTGAAGTTTTTGGACAGTTTCCTTAATTATAAGATTGAACACTAATCCTTGGCAGCTTAGCTTGTGATGCAGCAATGACAGAGAACCTGCCATTGCTGACCCGTTATTCTCAATAGATCAATAGACCTTATTCGATAACTGCGTTTTCGAATAGGTCGACGAGTTCTAAATCGCGCAAATAGCACGATTTAGAACATCGCATTTCAAGGTAACCTGTTCAGAAACGGAAGTTTCCGAACAGGTTTAATAGGTATATTTTTCCGTTGCCGAAGACTTCTCAATCATACTTCGGTATAGCGCCGATTTTTGTAACAGTTCTGTGTGCGTACCTTCCGCATCAACTTTGCCCTGATTCATCACGATGATTTTATCGGCGTTCTCGATTGACTTTAATCTGTGAGAAATGATAATGACGGTTTTACCTTTTATGAGCGTGTTGAGGCTCTGCTGTATTTTCATTTCGTTTTCCACATCGAGCGAGGCGCTGATTTCGTCAAGGATGATAATCGGCGCGTTTTTCAAAAGGGCGCGCGCAATGGAAAGGCGCTGGCGCTCTCCGCCGGAAAGCCTGCTGCCGTTTTCGCCGATGACCGTATTGTAGCCGTCCGGCAGCGCTTCGATAAACTCGGCGCAGTTGGCAAGACGGGCAGCTTCTTTTACTTCCTCATCGCTGGCATTTTTATTTCCGACGCGGATATTTTCCATAATCGAGGTATTAAAAAGCCCGACATCCTGAAAGACAATCGAAATTTTATCGAAAAGGCTGTCGGTATCAATCGTTGCAATGTCTTTGCCGTCGATGAGAATTTGTCCCTTGCCGTAATCATAAAGACGGGACGCAAGCCGGAGTACGGTTGTTTTTCCGCAACCAGAAGGCCCCACAAGCGCGGTAACTTTATTTTGTTCTGCCGTAAACGAAATACCGTCGATAATCTTTTGTCCATCGTTATACGAAAACTCAACATCTTTAAATTGAATACCGTAATGCTGCAACGAAGCAGGTTCGCCTTCCTGCGTTTTTGTTTCGCGCAGCTCGTTTATGCGCTTAACCCGTGCGTCAATATACATCATCTCTGCAAGGTTTGCTTCAACACCCGCAACCGCATCCACAACACGGGAAGCTGCAATAATATAGCCGATAAGATATAAAAGCGGTGCCGTGCCTGCTAGATACATTTTTAGTCCGAAAAATACGGTAACGCCGATAGAAAACTTTAAAAACAGCAGTGCGATGTTAAGCGGGATCGCTTGATGTGCTTCCACAGTTAAGTGTAGTTTTTCCGCTTCATCGACATTGCGGTTCAGTTTTTCCTCCGTGTCTTCCGTAAGACCATAGCTTTTAATTTCCTGTTGCAGTTCTATCGCTTCTTGAAAAAATTCCGTGCGCTCACGCTGTTTATGAAAATCCCGCGTTGTCTCCCGTATCTGAATTTTTTTCGACAGGATCAATAGAATAAAGCTGATAATAATCGGAACAAATACGCATAAGCCTAATCCCGGATGTGCAGTAATCATCATTGCGCCGATTATAATCAAATAGAACACAAGTCCGATTGTTTGCGGAATTGCGTGGCTGAGTGCGTGCTCGATTGTAGCGACATCGGTCATCACCGTTTGCGATAAGTCGGAAACATCGTGTTTGGAAAAATATGCAAGCGGCAGCGCCTTGAGCCGGTCGGCAATATTCACGCGCAGTTCTTTACATTCTTTGAATGTCGCGGTGTAGAGCGTATTATAATTGATATGCACAAGCACATACATCACAACCGCAAGGGCAGCAATAATACCGATATAAAATCCCGCCGACCGCAGCGTCCCGTCAAAATAGCTTTGCAAAAAGAACATCATCAAAAACATCGGTAAAATAAATGCGACATCCGCAAGCATCGACCATACCGATGCCGTAATAATTCCTTTTGCCCCCGATTCGGTTACCCCGAACCATTTTTGTAGTTTAGTCATATAAACCTCCCTTATCTCAATTGATAATGTGTAATGTGTAATGGATAATTATCACATACTATCCTATACTATCCTATACGGTTGGGGAAGTCTCCCCAGATAAAAACTTGTGCCACGGATGGCACAAAAGAAATCATGTGCGATGTTTTGCATTTCGCAAAACTCGCGTCCATCATTTTACACGGACGTAAAATGATGGACAGCGCTCCATAAAAGACCGCTGCTGTTGTTTTATCCGGAACAAGGATTTTCGGTTCCCTCAAATCTTGTTTCTGCGGTGTTTGCGCAGCGGCCTTGTTATTACGCTACCCCCTCTTTTAATTAAGCATCCCCCCATAACCCCATTATCTCCCAACGCTGTACGCCACACGCAAACCGAGAGAGGCGTAGCGATCACCGGGGAGATTAGAACCTCGAACCGCACGAGCGGCGTACACAGTACCGGTGAGCCAACCGCCGCCGCGAATAACGCGGAGAGAACCGGACGATACTCCTTTCGGATCAGTATGCCCATCGGCAGGGATACTATCGTCATACCAGTCCCAGCACCACTCCACTACGTTCCCGCTCATGTCGTATAAACCGTACCCGTTCGCCTCTTTTCGTTTTACTTCATGCGCCTTATAATCGCTGTTATCAGCGTACCATGCATAGTTTTCAAGTTCGTCCTCGCTGTCCGTTCCCGCCCATCGGTATTGCTTTCCGCCCATGGCAGCCCATTCCCACTCAGCCTCCGTCGGCAGCCGAAAGCCTTTTGCCTCCTGCTTCATATGGGGAACCATACTGTTACCGGCATCCGTTACAGTATATACGGCAGTATAAATGTCATCGCTGTAATATACGCACTGACTTTCACCTAACTTCGATACTTTCTTCGTCAGTTCGTTGCAAAAGGCAATACAATCAAACCAGCTTACCTGCTCTACCGGATTTTTGAGCGAATCGGTACGAAGAGTCGGATTATTCCCCATCACTGCAAGCCACAGTTCCTGCGTTACTTCCGTCTCTCCTATATAATACGCTGACAGGCTGACCGAGTGTTCTTGATTATCCTCCATGCTAT
>CAUPUT010000131.1:0-5090 GCA_963514615.1 uncultured Treponema sp. | reverse complement strand
CTTTTAATGCCCTCTACGAAAGCAACAAACAAATCGTATTTACCTGTGACCGCCCTGTAGAAGAACTGAAAAATTTAACAGACCGCCTCCGTTCCCGCTTTACCCGCGGTTTGAGCATTGACTTAAAAATACCTTCGTACGAAACACGGTGCGCTATTTTATTTAAAAAGCTTCAAGATGAACATTTTTCCGTTCCTGACGAAGTGGTACATCTGATTGCAAAGAATGTTTCTTCCAATGTTCGTGATCTGGAAAGCGCGCTTACTAAATTACAAGCGTATTCTGAGCTGACCGGTCCCATTACGCTCGAAAATGCGCAGCAGCTTTTACAGGACATGTTCGGCTCGCCGCGTCAACATAATATTTCAATCGACACGATTTTAAAAATCGTCGCAGATTATTTCGGTATCTCATACGTTGACTTAAAAGGAAAAAAGCGAACTAAGAATATCTCTTTCCCGCGGCAGGTTGCAATGTATCTGGCTCGTGAAATGACCGAGTTTTCCACTACGGAGATCGGCGTAGAGTTAGGCGGACGAGACCATACGACGGTTATGCACGGACATCAAAAAATAGAAACGCAAACAGCGCTTGAACCTTCGCTCGAGGTTACCATTGCCGAACTAAAAAAACGCATAACGAATGCGAATCAATAACCCAATAGAGCAACCGCACTGCCAATATTTCAAGTGGTTGCTTTCCTTTTGCACGAAATTTTTTCAAAATTTCGTGCAGTTCATTTTAGGAGAAGAGTAAACTCATCGGATGAGTAAATTAAATTTCGCAGAATAATACAGGCTGTGAGACCATTTGAACCGCGAAGAGGTTCAACTCTGGTTGAACAGCCTGTATTATTCTGCGGGGATATACTGCAAAATATCTGAGGCGTTTGCCCTGATATCCGCAAGAAAATGTTTGGCAGAATCAGGGTTTTGTGTTATACTGATCCTGTATGACTTATGCATCTTTGTCTGCAACGCTCTCAACGCCATACACAAATGAAGATGGAAGCAATTCAGCCGATATCGTAGTGTTCGATAAAGACGAATACGCGGTAATCGAACAGATTTTAAAAAGCTTACAAGCTTATGCTCCCGGGGTACTGAGCAACATTGCAAACTATATTACGACATTAGAACAAGTGGCTCTAGCTGTTTCCCGTTATCCTTCAATACAACGCAGCACTGTCTTGGCAGGTGAGCATCGGTCGGCAGAAACCTTGATCGATACGTTGTGCAGCAGCGCGCCTTCTTCGCGTTTACTTACATTGCCGACAAAAGTTGTCCTGGGTAAAAGCTTCCTTATTGCCAAATTTCAAACATTTTCCGCACTCACTAAAATAGCGATGAACGCTTTTTTTGAGGAAAAAGATATCCAAGCACTGCGACGGATTACGCTTCGTGCAATGTTTGCGCTTATGGTAGAAGATGTATACACAATGTTGCTCGATAATGCAGACCTGCAACATGAAACACGGAAAGAAATCGCAGAATTATTAACCGAACTGTGGGAGCACCGATTGGACGAACATTCATCATCTTTCGCTCCTGTGCTACACAAGGTCTGGACAGCGCGGAACAAACTTGCGCCGAACTTCGGCAGCATGCTCGGCGTAAGCGAACTTTTTCTTCTTTCGATGGAGCTTGATGAATCGTGGGAACGATTTATGATTGCAAAGTTGGCTGATCCGGAAATCGGACAAGCATTGGAAGAATTTTTGTTCGGTATCTCTTATGAAAAGATCAACTTTATCCGCAATGTCTTGAAGGAAAGAAAAGTTTCTGCCCTAAGCAGAGATGAGGCATATAACCTGCTCGGCTTCAAAAGAGATTTTCCGAGGGATGATCCGCGTGGTTTCTATACTTCTTTTATTGAGCGAAAAAACAATGCCGAGTCTCGGCGGAGGCTCCAAGTCCCGGGCCCAAAACGGACCCTCGAAGATCTCTACATTCAGTTTATCTTTGAAGAAGGTTCAAATCGATAGAATGGGATATTCCGAATGCATGGAGATAGAAAAAGAACCGTTATTTCCCCGCATAAGTCGATAGAATTGCAGCCACCCAGTCGTGTTATCGATAGAGAGAACGGCAAAACCGCCGTAGGATTTACCGCGGGGGCGCAATGGGCTGCCGGGGTTGATGGCCGTGATGGAGCCGAAGCTTTCAGTACTTTGAATATGTGTGTGTCCATGTACGGCAATTGTACAGCCGAGGCTTTCGGCTGTCATACTCAGTTTCCGTCCGTCAAGTTCAACATGATGCAAATGCCCGTGCGTCAATAATATATGCTGTCCTGCAATCATCTTTTGCTGATATACCGGCAGTCCAAACTGCTTCGAGACTTCATTATCAGGGAAAATAGGCGGATAGAGCTGACCGTCGCAGTTTCCTTGCGCCATAATGATAACTGGTGAAACGCTTATCCGTCCGGCAGCGGCTTCGCGCACAACGGTTATCATATCCTGAGCGCCGTCCCCTGCAAAAAGGCACACTTGGCATTTCTCGCTAAACGTCGATAAAATCCACCGTACTGCATCCACTGCCCCGTGCGTATCGGAAAGCAGCAGAATAGAAGCGGTATTCGCATATTGGAGCCGGTTGTAGAGAACAGCATCTGCAATAACGCCGTTCTCACAACGGGTAAAACGGTTCATCATTTTTCCCCTGCGGTGCTTTCCCGCTCTCCGATCCTTGCGGCACCCGTTTCCATTTCTTTGTCTTCTGTCTGCTTGTCGGTCAAAGGTTGTGTCAAAATAAGATAATTGTACGAGCGGATATTCAGTTCAGGATCTTTATACGGTTGCAACGCGTACGGCGTACCGCCCCATGCCGCTATGCCATGCTCTTTTAGTACGGCGACTGTTGTTGCAACAGCCCGTGCAAACCGTGAAGGCGGCTCTTGTTCCGGCAGCTCGTCGATTTGTTCTACAGCGGTTACGGCACAGAGCACCAGCGTCTGCACATCATGCGCCGGAATGTTCACCGCTCTATCTGCTTTTGCAAACGAGTCGGGCAGCTCAAAATCTATCACGACATCGCTGTAGGCTTCCAGCGGTAGTATTTCTTCCACCGGCAGCAAAGTGAAAATATGCAGACTCGGGTATTTTTCTTTAACGGTGCGCAGTATACGGGCGCCGCCTTCGGGAATACCGATAGAAATAAGTGCTTCAATCGGTTGTGCCGCAAGCCGGTCGATGATCATCGAAAGCCTTGGCTGTTTTGTTTTAGCGGTCATATCGCTGTAGCTTAAAATATGCAAGTTCACCTTTAGGCTCTCCGCCGTATAGATACTTGAAAGATAGGTAAAAAGGTCTGAATACCGATAAAAATCTTTTCCCAGTACAAACAGGACAGAATGAGTCAATTCCTTCTTTTGGTGAGACGTCTTGTGTGAATTGTTTTTCCCGCTACAAGAAACAGCGCTGGCAATTATGACAGCAATCGAAATTATCAAGCCGATACGAGTGATAGTTTGCCCCAAGCAGCGCAGTAAAAAAACAGTTCTCACATGTATCTGATGCGTTGCAATCGAAGAGACTGTATCAGTATTTTTTTTCATCATCAAATCCGCGGCGTTTTAATTTGAAGCCGCAATTCCTTTTAAAAAATTACGTAAGATAAAAGCAATCAGCATTGTTCCTAAAATCATGATAAGGGAAAGTGCATTGATCACCGGCGAAATACCATACCGCACCATCGAAAATACATAGAGCGGCAGCGTCGTAGACCCCGGCCCGGACACAAAAAAAGTGATTACAAAGTCTTCCAGCGACAGGGTAACCGACATAAAAAAGCCGGATAAAATCGCAGGGAAAATCGCAGGGATTACAACCTTGAATAAGGTTTGCCGTTCCGTTGCGCCGAGGTCATGTGCGGCTTCTACAATCGAAAAATCGAATTCTTCGAGGCGGGCAAGTACCAGCAAAAACACAAAAGGCAAACAGAAGGTAATATGTGCAATGATAATAGAAAGAAATCCGAGCGGTATGTTGATTGCCGAAAAGAAAATCAGCGTAGACATACCGATAACGACTTCGGGCAGCACCATCGGAAGAATACTTACCGCTTGTACATACCCTCTGCCTCGGAACCGGTACCACTGTACGCCGATTCCCGCGAACGTACCGATAGCAACGGAAATAAGTGCAGAAATAAAAGCAATCAGCACACTGTTACCGAACGAATGCCATAGTTTTTCGGATTCCAAGAACAGACTTGCATACCACTTGAGCGAAAAGCCCGACCATACAATCGCCTTGCCTTCATTAAATGAAAATACCGCGATAATTACAAGCGGTAAAAACAAAAATAGTAGCACTATCAGCAGTATCGTAGATGAAAATGATATTTTGTTTGCATTTCTATATGCACGCCGTGCATGGCGTGCGGGTTCCGCCTCTTTCTTGCGCTTCTTGAACTTTTGAATAAACCGTCGGTACGGACTTTTTATAGAAGCGCGTCGGTATGGAACCGGCAACGCTTGCTGTTGTATATCTTGCGGTATATCAGACATACTCACTCCTCGTCATTCCTATTTTGCGGCTTGCTTTTCTTGCTTAAAGCTGGCACACATCATCCAGAGGACACCGGCGGCGCTGACGGCGGTAATAAGCACCGAAAAGGCTGAGGCGAGCGGCCAATTGCGGATCTTCGTTACCTGATCGACAATCAAATTACCGATCATATAAGAATCCTTACCGCCGACTAAAAGCGGCACGGTATAAGAGCCGAATACCGGAATAAAGGTAAAGATGACGGCGGTGAGGATTCCGGCACGGATATTCGGCAGCATGACTTTAAAGATAGCCTCTGTTTTAGTAGCGCCGAGATCTCGTGCCGCTTCCAGTAATGAAAAGTCAAACTTATCGATTGCCGAAAAAACAGGGAAAATCGCATACGGGATGAACATGTATACCAGCACGAGTATCACCGCCTGCCGGTTATACAAAAATGGAATGCTTTCCGTAATAAGGTGCAGTTTTTTTAAAAGCCCATTGAGGAAGCCTTGAGTACCGAGTATCGAAATCCACGCATTAATTCTAATCAATGAGTTTGTCCAAAAAGGAATGATAATCAAAAACAAAAAGAACA
>CAUPUT010000130.1:0-5105 GCA_963514615.1 uncultured Treponema sp. | reverse complement strand
AACGCCTTTACCATACTGAGTTTAGTATAGTAAAAACCGCCAATTCTGTATATCTATCAAAAATTCTTTCAGTTTCAAAATTTTTTAACCGAGCTACAGCTTCGCCTCTCAAGACCGTCTGTACGGAGAACGTACCGGCTTGTCGGCATCACGAATTGTCCAATCTTTGAGTGCATCATCTGAAAGACGCGGCATAAAACGCTTTTGTTTCACGGTTTTCATAGAAGAACCGGCTCCGACTGATTTATTCCACCAATCGTATAAATACACATTCGTCTTTACGCCTAAAAAATCATATCCTTTCTCAAGGGAAATAAAGCCGATTGGATCGTACTCATAAAATTTCAATTTTGAATCGGCTGTATTCGGATGTATTTCGTACGGAAGCCAGTGTTGCGGAATATAATTGTTTCCAATTATTTTTTTGTAATCGCTCGGCATTCCATACGTGTAAAGCAGCTTCGTATTGGTATCAACCGCCCACATTAAATTGTTAAGGTAATTTTCAAAATGCCCGCCCTTCGCTGCATATGCAGTGAATTTAAAGAAAACAAACCGTTTGAGCATTTCCGCTTCAGCTGGATCATCATACAAGGGCAGATCAAAAGGATGAATCCCTTCTATGCGATAATAGGTTACATCGTTTAGCTTATTAGTGATATTAAAAAAAATAGTGGTTCCCGGTACTTCATTTTCACGATAGCAATATGTTTGATCTTGCTTGCCCCAACCATCGTCAGGAGCGCATGGTATCCACTGAAGATCGGCAGTAAACATCACTTCAACTGCCGGAGCGGATCCCTTTGAAGGATCGGTAATTTTTACCATATGGATAAAGCATTTATCCAGTTGTGCTTTATCATAGATACAATCAGGATTATTAGGATCAAGCATCCCTACAGTTTCCGTCTGTGCAAAAAGCAAAAAACTGAAAAGCATAAGATATTTGAAGAAGACGATATACTTTAGTTTCATTTATGAACCTCAAAAGAAATAGAACCCTCTAAAAAACGGCAGCGCCCTGTTGAGCGTTAAACCTTATTCTCTACGACCTGTTATAAGACGAACCGATGTCGAGTTCCTTCCGATATTTTGCAACCGTGCGGCGGGCAATGGAAATGCCGTATTGAGCCTGCAGCAGATCGGAAATTTTCTGATCCGAAAGTTTGGAACCTTTTGCAGCGTGTTCGGTGAGTAACTCTTTAATACAATCCTTTACTCCTTCTTTCGTCGCGGGAATACCGAAAGGCTCCGAAGCATCGGATTGCGAATCCGCGCTGCGCCCTTCAGTATACTGCGGTTGTGGATGTACCGCTACGGCATTGGTGAAAAAATATTGCATTTCAAAGGTACCCCATTGGCACTGCACATATTTGCCGACAACAGCCCTCGATACGGTTGATTCATGAATATCCAGTTCTTTTGCAATCTGCTGTTGAGTAAGCGGAACCAACTGTCGTTTATCTCCGGTTAAAAAAAACGCTTCTTGTACCGATACTATTTTACGTAATACCGCTACAATTGTTTTTTCCCGCTGATTTAAACTCCCGATAAAAACTTTTGCTTTTTGCATCTGCTCTTTAATATAAGTTTTAGCGGTAGTATCTTTTGCATGATTTACTAAATTTTGAAATTCAGGTGAAACAGTAAGGAGCGGCACTTCCAAGTTGTTTATTCTTACGGTAAATTCCTGATCGTTTCGTTCGATAAATGCAGTTGGGATAATATATTCGTCAGGTGTTATATCCGTACTAAATGCCCTTCCCGGAAAAGGATTTAACGAAGCAATCAATGTAAGAATGTCTTCTGCATTTTCTTGTGTAAGTTTGTATGGAATATCCTTATTTTCATTGACGGTACGAACAAGAGAATATGGTCGAGCTTTTTCCAAATAGGCAAAATGATGCGCCAAAATGTCGATTGTATAGGCATAGACGGGATCAATAGTTGTTTTGTCGTGAAATAATATTTTTGCTTGCACTACAAGCGATTCCTTAAAATCTCGTGTCGCACACCCGATAGGCTCCAGTCGTCTAACGATCGATAATGCTCTGCTTATTTTATGTCGTGTAAAAGAAAGGTTTTTCTTGTTTTCTTTTTTAGAAAGTTCCGTTTTAAAAAGTTCATTCAATGGAACGGCATAAAAGCCGTCATTCGTTAAGTTCCCTATAATCCGCTCAGCAAAAGAAGCTGTAAGCGGATCAAGCTTGTAGATGAACAGCTGTTCCAAAAGATGACTTTGCAAGCTTTGCTGTTGGGGTTCCGGGATGTTTTCCAAAAAGCTCTGGAATGCATCGCTTGCTTCCGTAGAAAAAGCCGATAGAGCTCGATGATTGCGATAATACTGCTCTCTTCGTTCAATTTGCCTTGTCCGCTCAGCCGCCGGTACTAATTTTTGCTGCGTCCCGCGGACAAGCTCTAAGGCAGGATTTTCGGCGAGTTCTTTCGCAATTCTTTCACGGAGTTCGAAAGTCGGCAGAGCCAGTACATCCAATGATTGAATTTGGCTTTGACTCATCCGCTGCTCAAGCCGCTGCCCGAGCATTTGCCCCATCTGCTGCATCGTTACCGACCTAAGCGGAAAGCACACCCGATCGAACAGGTACAACCGCGTAAAGAAGTTCCTGCAAAATTAGGCGGCGTATAGGAAGAGGGTTTTGTTGAGGTGATACCATTATAAAGAATACTACGCCCTTCCATTGAAATACAATATTGATAAAAAAGATTAACAAATACTGAAAAGAACGGCAGGCAATTCCAATTTAATCGGATAGTGCCGTGCATCGCCCAGCCGCCGTCCAGAATATCGAGAAATCTCAGATTACGGGTATGGTGGATATCGTTCGCTGCTGCCATAATGTCGGCAGTAAGATGGAAATCAGATGAAAACGTCAGTTTATAAGGAAAAGCTACTTCAAACCCAAGCCCTATTGCAGGCATCATGATTTGTTGCTGATACGAAACTACCGCTCCTTTATACATTACTTTGGGTAATGTCTCTGTCCACGGTTCATACGTCCCATTCGATTTTAGTTTTGCGTATTGCAGATATCCATCGTAGGAATACCAGCTAAGTATTGAATAATAAAAACTGAGCATCGGTTCTACCGTTAATAGAATATCTGCTTTTCGCATTGCAACGGTTTGCGGCATGGGTAATTGTAATCCAAGTTTTATTATCCAGTTTAACCCATCGATAATCATACAGTTATGTTTTGAAAATTTTGTTATGCCTGCTTGCGGCGGTGTTGCCTGAATCCCCTCAAAGTCCGTATCGGTCATAGATGCTGTTGGCATCGGCTGCATAAACGAAACATTTCCTTCGAGGTGAATGCCTTTGGGGAAATATAAACCGCCGTAAATCGTATAAGAGATTGAAGGTGTGAGCGGCCATTTCAGATCACTTAAGATAACCCCATAATGACATACATATTCGTGGCTTTCGGCAAGCATGGTATCCACAGAAAAAGCAATAAACCCGCTTACCGGAAATTTTTTTCCCTTTTCAGCCATGTCGGGAGATTTTGCGTCCTGTGCTAAAAGTATTCGAGAAAAGAGAAAAAAAATGACAAATGCTACTGGTAAAAAGAGCCATGGCCGCATAGCCGAACTATAGCCTTAATTTTTAATCTACTCAATATCTCGAATACAATGCTGCTGATAAATTTTCTTGCCATCTTTTATTTTCGGCTTTTTAAAGACATGGTAATCCATATATAAACTCCCGACTTGACCTTTACTTGACCTCTGAAAAGTCAAGTAAAAACAACGGTTTAATAAGCCTATATACAGCAAGGAATAAAATATCGGGCAGGGGGGATTTGAACCCCCGACTTCTTGGTCCCGAACCAAGCGCGCTACCCCTGCGCTACTGCCCGTTTGTGCAATATCTTAACGATTATAAAAATAAAAGCTCACCACTTGCGCGGTGAGCTTCTTCGGGAGCGACGGGGCTCGAACCCGCGATCTCCGGCGTGACAGGCCAGCGCGATAACCAGCTTCGCTACGCCCCCGTAATGGCGATAATAATATACTGCTTGGAATAAAAAGTCAAGAGAAATAGTGGAAAAAATCAGGGTAAACGCATCAGGCCGTTTTTTTAACATTCCCGCGGAAAAATTGAGACTATTCAACCAGAGTTGAACCCCTTCGTGGTTCAAATGGTCTCACAGTCTCAATTTTTCCGCGATTTTTATCTACTCTGCCTGATGCGTTTACCCTTTCGCTGGAAAAAATGTGCGAAATTTTAAACAAAATTTCGCACAGAAGGAAGGCAACCGCTAAAAATATTTTTAATGCGGTTGCCTGGGAGTAAAATTTTGTCTAAATCACTATCCGCCGATGCGGCATGTGAGAATTACCCTTCCGCACGAATCATAAAGCCAACCGCCCCAGCAAAGAAATGCCGATAAAATTGATTACCGTGATAATCAGCGTAAGCTCTATGACAAATCGTTTTTTGAATAAAGACAACAGCATAAACAGGTTTTTTATATCCATCATCGGGCCGTATACTAAAAAACCGAGGATTGAACCGGAGGGGAATCTGTTTAAAAAGCTGCGGGCGATAAAGGCATCGGAGGTGGAACAAGCGGAAAATACAAAAGCGAAAAGCATCATTACAAGGAGCGAACCTGCCGCACTGCCGCTTGTTATGCTGAACAATTCCTGAGGCACGACCGCGCGTATCAGGGCGGTGATAAACGCACCGAGGATTAAAAAAGGGCCTGTGGTAAAAAATTCTGAACAGGTGTGCATCAATAGGGCGTATACTTTTACTTGCAGCCATTGCACTTTGCTTTCTGCAGTGATGCTGCCGAAATTGTCCGATTGAGGTTCGCTGCGGCTGTTCTGTGCACTTCTGCCCGTTGCAAGGCGAAACGCGGTATCCACGCCGCCAAAGGTGTGCGGCTGCACGGACGGCTCCCTATCAAAATCTTCCTTTAGATATTTTTCTTCGGGATAAAAAAGCAGTAAAAGCCCAATCGCAAATGCAATCAGTAAACCGAAACTCAGCCGATAGAATGCTACTGACAGCTGTTGTGGGAAAGCGTACAGCGTCGAGACAATCGAAATAGGGTTGACGATGGGGGACGCAAGCATAA
>CAUPUT010000129.1:0-5107 GCA_963514615.1 uncultured Treponema sp. | reverse complement strand
GCGGACTTTCCCGTCCGTCAGCTTCTGCGTGAATTGACCTATTCGATAACTTCGTTATCGAATAGGTCGACGAGTTCTAAATCGTGCAAATAGCACGATTTAGAACATCGCATTTTAAAGTTGCCTGTTCTGAAACTGAAGTTTCCGAACAGGTCTAATATATGCATTCGTCGAGATCATTTCTTCCAGTAAGGCGAGCGCTTCATTCCGCTTATTGTCTGTGATATAGGCAATCAACCGTGATTTTAAGGCTGCTGCTATCCGAATGCTCTCGATATTTTCCGTAAAAAACTGCTCCAGTTTTTGATGGTACAATTCTCGTGCCGAGTTGAAGAGAAGGAGGAATATCGTATTGCCGCCCGCCTCGATAATTGCACGGTAAAAGAGAAAATCCAGTTCGGTCAGCCGCCGTATTTCAGCAGGTCGTAAATGGTCATCGATATTTTTATGTTCTTCTCTCTGTATCTTAGTTAATTTCTCAATGAGCGGCGAATTTGTTCGTTTCTGCGCCGTATCGGCAGCAAAATACTGCTGCAAGGATTTTGTCAAAATCATTCGACGGACTTCTTCCAAATCGGCATCGATACGGGCGGCCGATTGCGGTGACGAAAAGCGGTAGAGGCTTGAAAGCAGGGGCAGCGCACCTTCCTCTGCAAAGTTATTGACAATCCAGCCATGACGCGGCCGAATGGAAATAAGCCCCTTCGCGCCAAGCTCTAGAAGCCCTTCATGAATCACCGGACGTGAAACACCCATTTGCTGAGCCAGTTCCCGCTCCGGCGGCAGCTGTTCTCCCGGCAGAATAAGGCGCATCAGCAGCAACGTCTCCATTTTTTCTATAAAACGCTCTTTATTGCTTCTCACGTTTTTTTGTTTTTTCTCTTTCATACACTCATCGTTATAATAGGCTCCGTTAAAGCTGATATGCTTGCAAGGTTTAGAAGCTGCGTCTACATGTTTTGTGGTAATACCACCAACCTTTTATTAACTATATAATAGAAAAAGCGATTTGTCAAATATTTTTTATAACCATTTAAAAAACCGGCTGTTTAAAATCGTACGATAAAAGTAACTATTTTAAGGGAACTTTTTAGGATTATCCCCCAATATTTTTCTGTGCATCTTTTGCTTTTTAGCCTTATAATTTCGATTAAAAGGAGAGAGCCTTATGAGTATGAAATTACGCTGTAAAGGGAAGCAAAAAGAGGCTGATAAAATTGCAGCTTTTTTGGCAAATGTATCGGATCAGTTGCTTTTTCATATTCCTCTTTATGAAATCGGTAAAGCTTTCGGCATATCGCGCGAAGATATATTGAATATTTTTATTCAAGGCGTTTATGACGGCTTTTTTATCTTAGATTGGATTTATCATTGCCCTACCTGTGGGAATGTCACCTATGAAGCGCCATCGCTGCATCGAGCCTCGTCTCAAAATTTTTGTACGGTTTGCAATAAAGCTTTTGATAATACACTCGACACCAATATAGAAGCATGTTTTTCCATTCACCCGCGTTTAAAGATGCTTGATCCCCTGTTTAGACTGAATTATATCGCCGAAATCGATAAAAATATCAGGGACGGTAAGTACCGGACATGGAATACTCCGAATGCGGTGAAGGGTGTTGATATTATACAAAATAATTTATATCGCGAATTGATGCGTTCCGAAGTGCTTGTCGGCGATCAAACGCTTCGACTGCAAAATGCAACGATTCTCTTTGCGAGCATTACAAATTCAACGAAACTGTATACTTCATTAGGCGATAAAAAAACATTTGTATTGATAAAAAAGTACGTGCAGATTCTTTTTAATACGATTGCAAAATGCGGCGGTGTACCGGTTAAAACAATCGGCGGGGTCGTTATGGGAACTTTTATCGATTCCGGTAAGGCTTTTCGGACTGCAGTAAAAGCATTGCGGCAGTTGGCAAACTACAGCAAAAATAAGCCGACAGGTGAACAGTTGGAAATTAAAATCGGCTTACACAGCGGTCCTGTGTTGATGGTTACCTTGAATAATCTGCTCGATTATGTCGGCTTAACAGTTAATAGTACGCTTGATATCACTTACACAGCGCTTCCGAATGAGATTGTTATTTCCGAAGCTCTTTTCAATAACCATTCCGTTAAACGTGCCATCCTTTCCGTTACCGATACCGTACAGAAGCAGCAGATACGATTTAAAGGGAATCCGTATGATTATACACTGTACCATATTAAAATACCAAATCAAGACGGCCGTTCTAAGAACTGAAATTTTTACACTCAGTATACCGTAAACGTCTGTAATTACCTGTAATTACCTGCCATTTTGCCGCCGGTGTCGTATAAAGAATCGTAAGAGGTGAGTATGGATAGTAGATATGTTGTCTCTCCTGTTACGATCATAGCCGTTGCGGCTGCAGTGTTCTTTTACGGACTTTCTGCACTTACACAAATTGATTCACACATTGCATCTTTTATCTTTATAACGGCATTTTTGCTGCTGTGTGCTTTCTTGCTGTTCTTAGCGACGGCTCCAATGGTCGCTCAGTTGACGCACCGAAAATTCCAACCACAGCACTGTCGTCAGAAACGAGTGCAATCCATGGTACGGTTTGCGCTTTGTGCGATTGCGGGGGCTGCAATCGGCTTGTATGCTGCGCGTACTCTGCAAAGAGAACAGCGACCTCCGCAAACGCTTGCTTCGCTGTCTACGGTACGGACGCTTATTGCGGAATTAACCGGAGAGCCTGTTCCGGCTGGCTCCGATTATTATCGCATACCGGTTAAACTGATTGCGTGCAGCACCGGCCGCAATGAACAATTTTCCGTATCGGGTGTCATGCAGCTCTTTGTTCCGGCAGCGCTTGTCCGCGGAACATATTCAGGAGGTATTACCCGCATCGGCAGAGCGGAGCAATCCGAAAAGACGATTCCGTTGCTGCGCGGTACGGCTGTATTTGCAGAGGCTTTGCGAAATCCGCAAGAATGCCGTTTTTATGTACGAGGGATGAGGCTTGCGGTTCAAGGAAAGTTCGGTAAGACGGGAACGGTATTTTATGCGCGGCCGGTGCAGCCGGTGTTTCTCGGGTGGAATTCTCCGCTCAGCCGCCTTCGTGCGTTTTTCCGCTTTGCCTTTATGCGGATGCTATACGGTTGGGGAGAGGCAGGCGGACTTTTGCTTGCGCTGCTCGCTGCAGATAAGGCGTTCTTACCGGCAGGATGCATCGCAGCGTTCCGCAACGCCGGACTTGCTCATATCCTTGCGTTGTCGGGGATGCACCTTTCGTTAATCGGGACGGCAGCGATGCAGGGCGGCAGAATATTCGGGCATAAGAGCAGGGCTGTATGGTTTTCGCTTGCGGCGGTTTTTCTGTTTGTCTGGTTCGCAGGCTCTGCTCCTTCGTTAAATCGCGCATTGGGAATGGTTTGTATCGCCGCCGCAGGAAATGCCCTCGGGTTAAAGCCGCCGCCTGTGTCGGTGCTGTGTGCCATGTTGACCGTGCATATTGCAATCGCCGGCGCCGAAGCAATAACGCTCGGATTCATGCTTTCGTATGGGGCCTGTGCAGGTATTATCATCTTCGGCAATGCCTGCGCCCATCTGCTGAGAGGGAAAATACCTCCGGCTTTTGCAAGCAGTATTTCCGCATCCGTCGGCGCACAGCTTTTCACCGCCCCGATTGTTATTTTTGCAATCGGGAATATTGCAGCGGCGGGGGTAATTGCTTCGTGCGTAGTCAGTCCGCTCGTTTCGGTTTTCCTCATTGCGGGGCTTATCTGTATTCCGCTTGCGCTTATCTTCCCTTTCACGAGTCCGCTGCTGGGATACGGATTGAACGCCGCATACCGGATCATTTTTGCGTCAGCGGATTTTTTTGCGCGTCTTCCGGTTATTGCGCCGGAAAGCGGAATGCAGCGTGTGATATCGTCGGCCGCGGCGTTTGCGGTTGGGGTATCGTTTACGGTAGCAGCATACTTTCTCAATAAGAACTCGATGGCCAAGCTTCCTCGGCTTACGTGAGCATATCGACAACGCAGCTGCGCAGCAAGTAGACTGTGCCCTGATAAACGGGTAGCTTTTTCATTCAGACAACAACATCATTATTATTTTTTCTCATTAATTTTTGCAGACGCACAAGCCGTGTTAGTGTTTTTAAGTTTACACACAGACGGTACTTTGCTGTTCTCGGCATGTTTTGTGCGTTAGGTATGCAAAGAAAAAGAAGCCGCTTTTGTAAACATATCATCAACACGGCTTTTTATCGTCGAAACCGTCCGGCAGTGTGGTTTGATTCAGGGTAAACGGAGCCGTAATTGGTAATTTGTAATGGATGAAAGCCATAAACGAAGTCTTTGGCGCTTTGAGGCAAAAAAATGATAATAGAGGAGAAATTTTATGGAAAGAATAGAAATACAAAAGTCTCAGGTTTTTCGATAGTGTTGCTTACAGCAGTGTTAGTGTTTACCGGCTGCCCGGGTACTGTAGGAAGTAGTGGTTCGGGAAATGGAGAAATTACACCACCTTCCGGCGATGTCGGTAGTTTTGAAGATACAGGCGACGGCTTTATAAAAATAAGTCCGCCTGTAGCAGGAATTACCGGTATGGATACGGATCCAGCGTCTTTGCCCGGAACGGAAGATTATTGGAAAGGGGTATTCCGCGAAGGGCGGAAGGTAAAATTGAGTCCTTATAAGCTGGGCAAAACGGAAGTGCCGTATAAACTGTGGAAAGAAGTACACGATTGGGCAATACAGCCTGCGAATGGATACAAGTTTGCCAAAGCAGGTGTAAAAGGTAAAGACGGAAGCAGAAGCGAAGAAGAGCCGGTAACGACGGTAAGCTGGCGGGACTGTATTGTATGGTGCAATGCGTATACCCAGAAAATCAAAGGGGAGGGGTCTACCGCAAAAGGACGATCATACCGTCGTATTAAAAGACGCAACGAAGGATAGTGAGTGTGATGATGCGTATGCCGATATGAGTAAGAAAGGGTATCGGCTGCCGACGGAAGCAGAATGGGAGTATGCAGCTCGGTGGCAGGGAAGCGACAACACCAATGCTGAGAAATAAAGAAGATTTACATAAAAAAGAACACGTAAGTTTTTTCCGTATGCTCTTTCC
>CAUPUT010000128.1:0-5126 GCA_963514615.1 uncultured Treponema sp. | reverse complement strand
ATGCAATCCAAGCAGGCCGCGAGCTGCGGGTATTGGTAAACAATGAAAAGATACCTGACCAAGAAGTGAAGGCCTTGGGACGAGATATAGCAAAGAAGATTGAAAACGATCTGAAGTATCCCGGCCGTATTCGGGTAACGCTCATCCGCGAGACACGTATTATCGAGTACGCACGATAACGGAAACATTTGGTAACGCAATTGAGCTTATTCGATAAACGGTAATGACCGGTAAGGAAATATCGCAATGTGGAAAATACGTTTACTACTGATATGATAACGAATCGCAAAAAGCCGTCCTTAATAGGGCGGCTTTTTTGTTCTTTCATCGAATCAATCCAATCAGACAAATACGGCAAAGTATTTTCGGCATGGGAGCAATTGGTCACGATGTATTACGGCCAAATTGCAAATCATAGCGAACTGTGCAGTCTCATCGATTTTCTTAATGCAAGCGTTTCTTGCCGTTATCATCCGGACACTCATAAAGACCTTTATCTGATAGTCTCCAAATAAGCAAGCGTTTCTTCCGCTGTT
Source organism: uncultured Treponema sp. (assembly GCA_963514615.1). GTDB lineage: Bacteria > Spirochaetota > Spirochaetia > Treponematales > Treponemataceae > Treponema. Next base: position 4,590 of record CAUPUT010000128.1, on the reverse strand, counting down.
TTTTTCCAGCTATATTGTTTTACCCATTCTATCCCTGCATCGATCAACTTTTGTCGTCGTTCCGTATTTGCACCGGCCGTATCATTGATAAGGCTGCCGATGACTGCGGCAATCTCTTCCGGCTTATTCGGTTCAAAATAGCAGGTACAGTCTCCTGCCATTTCCGGCAGTGCTCCTGCGCGGACGCAGGCGGTCGGAATGCCGCAAGCCATCGCTTCGATTACCGGCAAACCGACTCCTTCGACGGGAGAAGGAAATACGCATAAATCAGCCGCCGAATACAGCTGTGGAAGGTTTTCGTGCGGGAAATATCCTGTAAGTAGAATATCCGATGCAAAAGATGAGCGGAGAACTGCCTGATGTACCTGCTCTGCCTGTTCACCATCTGCTCCTGCAATTACCAATCGGTGAGGAGCCTTTGTTTTTTGTTTAAAAATGGAAAAAGCGTTGATTAGGTCGATATGCCGTTTTTCGGGATGTGTAATCCGCGAAGCATAAATAATATACGGCCGACGGATGGCAAAAGGTTTTATGGTCAGTGCCTCCTGCGCTTGCAGGTTGTGCGGATGGAATAGATCGGTATCGATACCGTTGTGAATAACCCGTATTCTATCTTCTGAAATACCGTTCTTAAGCAGATTATTCTTGATATAGTTACTGGGGCTGATAATAGCACTTGCAGATTTCAGTGTCAGTTTTGAAACAAATGACGATATATTTTTTAAGCATCCTTGGGCTTTATCCGAAAGAATATTCTGCATTACAAGCACTGCGGGGACTTCAAAACGCATGGGTAGCAGCTTTGTCCCTGACGGAAATAAAACAATGTCGTATTTTTGCTTACGGGCAAAAACATTGAAAGAAAGACTATGCCATGTCTGTTCCGCAAAAGAGGAATCTCCTGCGGGAACACAGGTGTATTTGACGCCTTCGACACCCGATGTATAGGTATATTTATCCAATTCGTGCCCGAAAAGTTGAATATGGTGTTCGGTTTTTGGCAAATTATGTACTAATGAAAGAATATAAGCTCCGATCCCCGACCTGCCATGATCGCATCCGAGCGTATTAATTCCTATCTTCAAAAGAAACCTCTTTTTTAAGTATCTCAGAGCAACCGCACCGGACAAATAAATCAAAATCGCAGAATAATGAAGGTCGCGAGGTTGTCAAAAAATACTTTGATGTGGTTGTCCTATCGACTATCGGATGATTATAGCATTTACCGTAACAATATGCTATCCTTTCAGTATGACTGACTTTTTTGATTTACCGCTGTTCAAACCTTTCGTTGAAATGCTTGCCTCAAAGGGGATTATAGAACCTACTCCTATTCAGGAAAAGGTAATACCGCTTGTCTTAGAAGGAAAAAGCGTTTTTTTTGAATCCGAAACCGGTACGGGAAAAACTTTTGCTTTTTTATTGCCGCTTTTAACAAGACTGATGCAGGATGAGAAAAAATCGCTCGCACCCCGTATTCTTATTTTAAGTCCGACGGTGGAGCTTGCGTCTCAAATTAAAGAAGCAGCTGTGCAGCTTCAAGAGGCCGACAATAAATGTTTCAAAACATTGCTTTGCGTGGGCGGCAGTTCGTTAAAACGACAAATAGAGGGGTTAAAAGAAAAACCCTCCGTCATTATAGGAACACCGGCGCGTATTTCCGATTTAATCGGCTTAAAAAAATTAAAGCTGCGAGAAATAACGGCTGTGGTAATCGACGAAGCCGACCGCCAGCTTGCGCGGGAAAGCAGGGATGCGTTGCAAGCCGTCCTTACGGCGGTGCCGCCGGATGTGCAGATGCTTGCATGTTCGGCAACTTTTAACGGAAAAAATATTAAATTGCTTAATGTTTTGTTGCGGCGTTCGGTAAGTGCTGCAATGCCGGAATATATTTCCATTGCGCACACAGGAGTGTTGCAAAAGTCCATTGAACATTGGGCTCTTTTTAGCGAGCGAAGAGAAAAAGCCGATACCTTACGCGCACTTATCCATGCGTTGAATAGTGCAACGCCGAACGACGCAAAAAAGATGCTTATCTTTACCGCACCTGCACAGGAAGTTGAGACGCTCGCTCAAAAACTGCAATATAAAAAAATCGATGTAATACCGCTGTACGGTAAGTTAGCCGGTTCCGAACGAAAACAAATTATCGCACGATTTAGGTCGGGCAAGATACGGATATTGATTACCAGCGATTTATCCGCTCGAGGGCTGGATATTGCCGATATCGACTATATTGTACAGATGCAGCTTTCCGGAGATACAGATGTCTTTATACACCGTGCCGGTCGTACCGGAAGAGCGGGGAAAAAAGGTGTTGACATTGTGATCGGCGACGAGTACGAACTGCGTATTTTGCAAGGTATCGAAAAAAAACTGGGTATAACGGTATATCCCAAAATCCTTACCGGTGGAAAAATCGAAGCTGTTTCAGAAAACACATAAAACAATAGCATTAGACAAATAGATAAAAATAGAAGGATGCTGGAGGTTGAATCTTTTGAAAATAGGCACTGCAGATACAGATACCCTGCATATTTTCAAAAGTGTCTGCTTGTCTATCATCTTATTTATGGATATACTATTGCTGTATTTTATGTACTTTTTTGATGTGAGGTAAAAGAAAAGATCATGACACTCGACACAAGCGTACAAGGAAAGATTCTTTACGAGGATGAGAATCACAAATTTATCTGGTTGGGCGGCGAGACGAAATATCGAAAGGGTGCCGTACAGACCATGCAGTATCTGATTATCGATAACGGTCGCGGTATTTTACTTGATCCGGGCGGAGTGCATCTTTTTTCGCAAGTTGTAACTGCTGTTAGTAGGTTTATCTCGGTAGATAAGATTGATGTCATATTTTTCTCTCATCAAGACCCTGACGTATCTTCGGGCATTGCCTTGTGGCTTGGTATTACGCAGGCGAAGATTTATATATCTTCTCTTTGGATACGTTTTATGCCTCACTTCGGCATTGTGGATATTTCGCGTATGAACGGTATTCCCGATAAGGGCATGAGCATTACCTTGCCGTCCGGTAACAAACTGCGCTGTGTGCCTTCTCACTTTATGCATTCGCCGGGACAGTTTTCGCTTTTTGACGAACGTTCGCGTATTTTGTTCAGCGGAGATATCGGCGCTGCCGTATTTGAAAAAGAAGAGGATGAAACGCTTTTTATCGATGACTTCCAAGAGCATATTCCATTGATTGAGCCGTTCCACGTCCGATATATGGCGGCTAATAAAATTGTCAAACGCTGGGTTGATGTAGTGCGTTTGTTAAATCCGGTTATGATTGCGCCTCAGCATGGAGCTGTGTATACCGATGATAAGGTAGAACTTTTCTTAAATTGGCTTTCTCATCTGCAATGTGGTGTCGATTATCTTGACCGATTATTTTAGGAAATGGATTATATGGTAGAAGAACAAGGCGCGATTCAGAATTTTACCGATTTAGTAGATAAAATTGTCGTTAAATACAATAAAGGCGTTGTATTAGATTTTGTAACGCAGCATTCGTTTCAAATTATCAATAGTTCGATGGGGCAATTGGAAGAGCGGTTTGAAACTATTATTTCGATATTTGAAGAAATCCAAAAAGAAAGTAGCTCTTCTGCTGCGAACGCGAGCAGGGTCGACGGTTTATTAGCTGCGGCGCTTGGTGGAAGGAAAACACTGCAAAAGGAAATTCATAAACGGCTTGATGAAATCGACGAAGCGGCATCTACGGCGCAAACGACAGCTGCCTCATTTGAAACACTCAAGGAACACACCGGCGAAGTTAAAGCGATGGTTTCCGATATTCAAGACATTTCGATAAAAACCGGTATTCTGGCTATCAATGCTTCAATTGAAGCCGCTCACGCAGGCAAGGCGGGCGACGGTTTTAGAATCATTGCAAACGAAGTTCGTAATCTTTCTACTCAAACCGGTACTTTTGCAAAGATGATCGAAACAAAAATGGCTGAGTTACAGTCATCGGTGAACGCTATCAATAGCAGTATGTCTCTTTTTATTTCGCTGTTTTCAAAGTTTCAAAGATCTTTTACCGGAATCCTTGCAAATTACGATAAAAATTCAGAAACCTTGGATGCCGCAGGTTTTTCGTTGGCAGAAATATCCTCTTCGATTAAAGAACAAGACAGCAGTATACACGAAGGTTTTAATTCACTTAAAGAGATTAATGAGTTCCTAAAAGAAACCGGTGCGATACTGGATGTTGTGCAAACCAGTCATCAGCATTTGGGCACCTTATTACAACAGAATGATTAGGAAACATCGCTGCTGCTAATCACCACGGACATCCATGTCCGTTCTGAAATTCAGTTGTGCAAGAGACCTAACTGCTCAGCTTTTTTAAGGAACCAAGCTTTGGAACCAAGGCAGATTCTTAGGGCTGGATTGCCACGCCAGCTAGCAATCCAACTAAGCCGTTATTTTTCTTTTTAGGGGGCGTAGGGGATGTTTTTCTTTTTATCGGAAAAAAAGAAAAACATCCCCTATCCTATTAGACTTTGAATTTAGAGACCTCAGCGGCCAAATTCTCAATACTCTGCTTATTTTTCTGCGTAATTTCGCTTACTTCCT
>CAUPUT010000127.1:0-5145 GCA_963514615.1 uncultured Treponema sp. | reverse complement strand
CATCAATACACCCATTCAAGGCTCCGCCGCCGATATCGTCAAAACGGCAATGCTGTGTGTAGACCGCGCATTGAAGCAGCAGCAGTTAAAGGCACGCCTCCTGTTACAGGTACACGATGAGCTAATCCTCGAAGCGCCCGATGCGGAAGTCGATACCGTCAAAGCACTGTTAAAACAAGAGATGGAACACGTCGTCGAACTCGCCGTGCCGCTCCGTGTCAGCATCGAAGCGGGCAGCTGCTGGGGAGATTTCCACTAAGAGAAAATTACCGATACGCGCTGCTTTTCTATATTAGGCAGAAGCGGCACGGATGCCATCGCAAAAAAATGTACATCCCTGTACATTTTTTAGCTACGTGTTTGCAGGGCAAACACGCTACTGACTAGAGCCACCGCCGTCCTTGGCGGAAATGGTACGTTGAGGAGCGGCACGGATGCCGCTGGTTTATATCAGAAGTGATGTTTCGGCTGCTGCCGAAACTCACAGTCAAAACTATACACGGATGTATAGTTTTGACGATGCGACAACGCAGATGCGTCGTATATTTCAAAAGGTTGGTCTAGTAGGTTTTATTATGCGGAAGAATAATCGGGAACAGTTTTACATCCTTTGCTTTTGCCGCTTCGATAACCCCATCCTTGGTAATTGAACCTTGAGGGCGGGGGTGGGGAGGGGCATCGCCGATGAGGATCAGTTTGCGGTCGGTATCCTTATCGGTACGCCATTCAAGGTCGAGTCCCGCATCGATGCCTTCGTAAACTGCTTCGGGGATGTCGCGGCCGCCGAATACGCTAAAACTCCTAAGAGCAGCGGAAAAACGATCGATATCCGAGGTAAAATCGGTTGCGGTTTTAGTCAAAAAATCATCGTAGTAGTCTTTATAAAGGACAAGCCCTATCCGGTAGGAGTCATACTTGGGAAGTACTTTTTTCAATGAATCTGCAAGCAGCTCCCTGACTTTTTTTATATCATCTTTCATACTTTCGGTTGCATCGATAACAAACACTACATCGAGATTTTTGTGCTTCTTCGGCGTAAGGATTACTTCAATTGAAGGTATAATACCGTCAACGTTCTCCGAATAAATCAGTTTATTGCCGCTCAAGCGGGCAAGTTCCGAAAAAGCCGTAGCAGCCGGCTCGCTAAAAGCCGGATCATGCACTTCCTTAATCGATTTTTGCGTTACGCGGAGAACGAAGGGATTATCGCTAAAAGAGCCGGTATAATCGGCATACGGCTTTTCAAATGCACGGATATTAAAAAACGTGCCGTCCAATACCTGTACTTCGCCGTGTCTGTCCCATTCATAGCCGTAACAGATAATGTACGGTACCCAAATATGAAATGCTTCGCCGAGCGGCGTGTCTTTTTCGGGACTGGAGTCTATCAGGCTGTAAAGCCGCTTTCCGCGGGTATCCAGCTCTTTGCCGTTCAGAATACGCTTTTCATCTCCGTTAATGCTGTTGTATTGGAAATCGCGGTATGCAAAGTTATCGAGCCGATTTTGAGGATCCTTTGTCGTCTCCGTCATCAAGATGGAAGCAATATCAGGCTTTTTTCGAATATAAAAGTGATATCCGGCGCCCTTAGGGTCTTGAATAACCGCAAGATCGCTTTGGTCAAGCTCTAAATCCGCCCCGAATACGGGAAACAGGAATCCGATAAGCGCAATAACCGTAATAATACCGTTCTTTTTCATACTTTTAATATCGAACGGATTACTTACGCGGCTTAATCTTTTTCTGCGCTTTTTCGGGATTTTTCTGTTTGCTTTCTTTTATATCCCACTTAACATCGATGAGGCGGGCTTCCAAGTCGGAAATTTTTTTGAGGTTGATACAGTTTTTTCGATGAATGATAACGCCTCTGCCGTTGGCGACATAGCCGCAGATGGCGGAATCGGAGGTCGGTTTACAGCATCCGGCAAAACGCACCGGAAAGTTGGTAGAACCGTCGATGCGTATCCGCAATGCGGGGTTTTTCTTGGGATCCTTTTGAGCTGATTCGAGTTCCCGTTTTGCCGTTTCAACTTCTTCCGGTGTCTCTTTGGGCGGCCGCGGTGCTTCTTTTGCCGAATCTTCCGTAAGATCCGTTCGCTGTCCTTTTTCTTCTTTTTCAGTGTGAAGGAGGTTTTCGTGCAATTGGAGCCATGCGCGGATTTTTTGACGAGCCCGCGTTGTATGGGCGTTTTCGTATTGGTTGTGCGTGGGGTGCGCATTCGGGTGCGTGATAACCTCCACCACCTGCGTGTTTTTGAGCGGGCGAGAAAGCGGGATGATGGCGCCGTCTGCTTTCGCGGATACGAGTTTTTCCCCTATCGACGAATGGATACGGTATGCAAAATCGACGGCGGTTGCACCGGCGGGCAACTCGATAATATCACCCTTAGGAGTAAACACAAAAATCGAATCGCTTAATAAATCGCTTTTCAGTTCCGCGAGGAATTCTTCATTATTAAAGCGCTGTTGTGCGAGCGACTTGACCTGCTGCACAAAAGATAATTCCTGCTCGTTCGCTGTTTTGTTCTTGCTGTGTTTTTTATACACCCAGTGGCTTGCAACGCCGCGCTCGGCTATTTCATGCATTTCGTGCGTACGGATTTGGATTTCTAAGGTTTGGCCGCCTTTGCAGATAACGGTGGTGTGGAGACTTTGATAGCCGTTCGCTTTCGGCATCGCGATGTAGTCCTTGAAGCGGCCTTCAAGCGGCTTCCATACCGTGTGCATCAGGCCGAGGATGGTATAGCACTCGTTCACTGTGGTGCATAAAATCCGCACTGCGAGGAGATCGTACAATTCGTCTGCCGCTTTGTTCCGCTTTTTCATTTTTTGATAGATAGACCAAAAATGTTTGGCGCGGCTTTGCACCTTAACCTTGATTCCCGCTTTCTCCATCGTTTGATAGATGGTTTTTTCGGCGCTTTGCAAAAAGGCTTCCCGTTCTTTTTTCTTTGCTGCAACAACGGTTTTTATCTGATCAAAGGCTTCGCGGTTGATGTATTTGAGGCTTAAATCTTCAAGCTCATTTTGAACGGTGGAAATACCCATCCGCTGGGCAAGCGGCGCCCAGATTTCACTGATTTCGCCGGCGATACTGCGTTGCCATTCCGCAGGGTATTCGGAAATATACCGAATCTTATCGAGCCGGTCGGCAAGCTGGACAATCATAACCCGTAAGTCGCTTACGAGGGAAAAGAACATCTTGCACACAGTGTCGGTATGTTCTTTGCTTTTGCCGTACAGCTTTACGTCGGAAAACTTTGCCGCCGCATTCAGGATGTCCGCTACCGTATCTCCGAATTGAGCACGCAGTTGATCATCCGGTAAAGTAAAGCTCCCGTCTTCGCTGTACAGCAGCGCGCAGATGATACTTTCGGAATCCATTTCAAGCGCGGCAAGGCTGTGCGCCATACGCAGCGAATGGGCGGCGTCGTGCGGAATGGGGGCGTCAGCTGCCGTATCGGATATACGGTTTGTAAGCAAAAGATTCCATGCCGCGGTAATCCGGACAGCGTCTTCAGGACTTTCCGCTTCCGCATAACAGGGATACTGCGCAAAAAAATGTTCAAGACTGCTTAAGTTTTCAACTTTTTGTATCATCGTGTACTTCCTCAGGAAATGGTAACCGCAGCAGATCGTGTTTTTAGCAGCCCCGCAAAATAATTGAGGTCGTTCGACCAGAGTTGAACCTCTTCGCGGTTCAAATGGTCTCACAACCTCAATTATTTTGCGCCTGTGATGAATTTATCTGCTACGGTTACCATTCTTTCAAAATAAATTGCGGAAAATGCGGAAAATTTTTCTAAAATTTTCCGCGAAAGGAATACAACCGCTACAATAGTTTTAGAGCGGTTGCTCCGATACGCCTTCGATTAGTCTGTCTTGGCCTGCTAAGTCCTGATGGATACGGATGTCCGAAAAGCCTGCAGTTTCAAAGAGCTTGCTTGCGGCTTGGGCATGGTATTCTCCTACCTCGCTTAAAAGGACTCCGTTGCGGTTTAGGACAGTACGGGTATTATTTGTCAAAATCCGTATAAAATCAAGACCGTCGGAGCCGCCGTCGAGGGCTAATGCCGGTTCATTCCGTCCGTCTTTGAGCAGTTCTTGCGTCAATGTAGAGGGTACATACGGCGGATTGGCAACGATGAGGTCGAAGCGGATGTTTTCGGCACTCAGAGGCGGCGAGGATGTTCTATCGGCGGCTTTGGGAAAGTGAGTCGCGTCTAATTGCAGCGATTCTTCAAAGCGGGCAATGGTTTCCGGCAATGCGCGCATATCTCCTTCGATGATGTGCAGCCGAGTTTGTGTTTCAGCCGACAGGAGCCGCTGTGCATTGAGGCGGGCTATGGCGAGGGCTGCGGAAGAAATATCAATAGCAATACAGCAGATATTCCTGATGCCTTCAGATTCAAGCGTATGTAAAATGGAAATTGCAACGCAGCCCGATCCGGTGCAGGGGTCGAGTATGAACAGGTGTTGCTCGGGTAGGAGAGCCGCCGTTTTTTCTCTTATGATAGCAAGGCTCCGCTCTACCAGCAGTTCGGTGTCGGGCTTGGGGATCAGTACATCGGGACTTACGTGAAAGGGAAGCCCCCAAAAGTCTTTTTCGCCGGTGATATAGGCAATAGGTAAACCGGTGCAGCGCCGCTCTACTGCCGCGCAAAAGGCTTCCCGTATCGGAGAAATATCGGCGTCATCATGGGCAAAAAGCCATGCCCGCGACTTATTGAGAAAGTACTGCAGCAGGACATCCGCATCGAGCGTTAAGGACGAGCGGGGTTGCGTTTTCAGTATTGCCGACTGCATAAACAAATCGACGGCGCAGCGGCGGGCATCGGCGACGGTAAACATCCGGTTATGCTTGGGCTTTCATCATTTGCTCGCGGGCGGCGATGCAGAGCGCTTCGACGATTTCGTTGAGGTCTCCTTGCATAATCGCATCGAGCTTGTAGAGGGTCAGGTTAATCCGGTGGTCGGTTACGCGGTTTTGCGGATAGTTGTAGGTGCGGATGCGCTCCGAACGGTCACCCGAACCGACTTGATTTTTTCGGTCTTCCGCCCGCTCGGACTGCTTCTTCGCCTCCTCCATGTCGTAGAGGCGGCTCCGCAATACGCGCATTGCCTTTGCCTTGTTTTTAATCTGGC
>CAUPUT010000126.1:0-5148 GCA_963514615.1 uncultured Treponema sp. | reverse complement strand
CGGAAGTATGTCGGGAAAAAGTGTACACGGATGTACACTTCCGGACAGGCTATTTGCAAAAAAGCTAATGGTAAAAGGCTTTTCAGAACCGACAAGGACGTCGGTGGTTCCATACAGAAGCGAGTTTGCTTGCAAACTCGTAGCCCAAGAATGTACAGGACGTACATTCTTGGGCGGGGATGTCCGTGGTTCTATACAGTATCGAGTTTTTCGTTTATGAAAAACTCGAAGTCCAGAAATGTACAAGGATGTTCATTTCTGAACGATGGCATCCCTGCAGCCCCCTGCTCATGATATTGTCTTTTCTTGTAACTTCTGTCATAGTGCATATTAAGGAGGAGAAGCGCTATGCGTAAGTTTATTACTTTTATAACAGTGATCGGTTTTAGCCTTATCTTTGCCTGTTGTCGGCAGTATGCTGCTGATATTGAGGAGTTTTTAAGTTATTGGTCATCGGAAGCCTCCGTTACCGGTTTTAAGATCAATTCGGAACACTATATAAACGATGTAGGTGTTGTATGTCTCCCTTCGGCTGGTGATGCAACGGTCATACTAACGGTGCGGAATCCCAAAAAATTTAGATTTATCATGCCGACTACTGTCTCGGATGCGGCTGCCGTTATCTGTTTTCCCGGTCTGTCGTCTCCGCCGTCGCCGGGTACGGATTATACACTCACGCAAAGTGCTCCCGATACCTTGGAGTTGACGTATAAAAGCGACTTTTTAAAAAAGTATGAATGGGGTACCGCCAATATCGGGCCGGTCATTACGCTGAAAAGCGATGACGGAAGACAGTTCTCTCAAACCTTCAGAACGAATATAGAGGTCAACACCCTGCCGCCTGAGATTACGAAGATAACAATAGCGAAAACTACGGATTCGCCCGTATGTTATGTCGTGTGCTGTGAAATTGACGGTGCCAACATACTTGATCCCGTAAACAGCGGCGGCAAGCTGCATGGGGATATCGTTGCACTTCGCGTTACAAAAGACGGCGGAACGGAAGAGACCATTCCGATAAGCGTAAATGGTACGGGTTTTGACATAACGCATTCAGGCGGAAAACTGTTACCGCCCGGAAGCGCCACTCCTTTGTTTTCGGGTCCTTCTTACGTGGTGCCCTCCGGTCCATGGGTCGTGTACCTTAAAACGGGTATAACACTGGATAATAGCGCTGCGTTACCGCATACCTACCGCATACGGCTCGCCGATACAAAAAACTTAACGTCGGGCGCAAAAGAGACGCGTACGCTCGGATATATCGTGGACACGAGCAATCACACCGAAGCATGGAAAAAGGTACGGGAGGCAGTGGCAAGTGTTGCTGACGGCGGCGTGATAACCTTAAGCGGCACTATTAATGCGACAAACGCCCCTGGCAACCGTGGACAAATCGAAATATCAAAAAATCTAACCATTCAGGGGGCGCCCGGCAATTCGCCCGCCGTCCTTGATGCGCATCATCTTGGGCCGGCATCGAGTACGAGCCTTGCAGAGTCGCACCGTATCTTTACGGTAACGGGCGCTGTTGAGGTTACGCTGAAAGACCTTACGTTAAAACGCGGCAAGGATGCTGTAACGGCTCATATATCGGGATCAGGCGGCGGCGGGATTTGGGCGTCGGCAAACGCAAATCTGACGCTTATCAATGTGACGGTTGAAGACTGTATCAGTAAAGCGCCCGGCGGAGTCATACGGTACGACCATGATAGCCCAGGGAACAAGCGCCTTACGATGATAAAGTGTAAAATCAAAGGTAATACCGTTAAAGATGATGGCATCATTAAAGATTCGTCAGGCGGCGGCATCAGCCTGCCGTGGGCATCCTATACGGCGGTAATCGACGGCTGTACTATCTCCGATAACGTCATCGATATGAGTGCCAAAACCGGTTCGGCGCCGCACTTAGAAGCCAAAGGTTGCGGTTTAGACTGCAGCGCTACAAGCAGTTCTATTACCATTATTAAAGGGAATACGGTAATAGAAAACAATCGATGCATACCGCACACGTCGAAATCCTGTGACTGTAAAGGTATGGGGATTTTTTGTGGGGGCGGTCCCTTGACTATCGGAGAAACCGGCAAAAGCGATTCCGAAAGTCCCGAAATACTGAATCATGGGCGCTCAATACCCTCAGGAATAGATGCTGCCGGAACCGCGTTGTATATAAACGGCGGAACTGTTAGCTGGCGGAGCGGCAGGATTCACGATAACGGCACCGATCCCAATAATAGTATAAAGAATGTCGGAGGTACTCTTTCCAATCTATTAGGCAATGGCCCAAGCTGAACGGACAGGGGATATCCGTGGGTATAAGCAGTAGCGAGATTTGTGTTATCAATAAATCTCGCTGTTCAACAGGCTATTTGCAAAAAGCGTGTCCGCTGCAAACACGAGGCAACCGCCCCCTAAAATATTTAAAACGATTGCCTTTCTTATTAGGCGAAATTTCATAGGTATAAGGTGAGCGTCTACAATGTCGCCGCTCACCTTAACCGTCAAGTTTTCTTTCGAAAACTTGCGTATTGATGTGTGCGCTTGAGGCGCATCAATGCAACAGTTTCCAAAATTAATATTTTGTTCAACTGTTGCATTTTAAGGAAATAAAATTTCGCCTGTTTTTTCCAGCAGACGGGCAAATACATCAGGTAGAGTAGATAAAAATCGCGGAAAAATTGAGACTGTGAGACCATTTGAACCGCAAACAAAACTGCCCAGGATGGAAGTGGTGATAAACAGAAACCGGTTTTTGAAAAAAACTGGCAGCCAAGGAATTGACATGGATGGCAATTCCTTGGCGTTACTCTGGTCGAGTAGTTTTAATTTTCCCGCGGGGATGTTAAAAAAACGGCCTGATGCGATTGTCGGCCTCCCTAACGGCTACTTGACTTTTTTTAGGTTATCTGGCATCATCGCCTGTATTCGCGGTGGGTGTAGTTCAGTGGTAGAGCGCCAGATTGTGGATCTGGTTGTCGTGGGTTCGAACCCCATCACCCACCCTTTTGCGTCCATGTTCAATTATCAGACGTTAATAAGAAGTCTGATTCTTTAGCAGGACGAAAAATGCGCCCGTAGCTCAGTTGGATAGAGCAACGGACTTCGAATCCGTAGGTCGCACGTTCGAGCCGTGTCGGGCGCATATTTTTTCTCTTCTTGCCTCGTAATGCACTACTTCATCTTTTATTCATCATTACTTTCAGATAAATCTTTTACATACAGCAATCCGATCCGTTCAAACCCTTCCCGTTCAAGCAGTGCACTAAAATGGGGTGGTGTACAAAAGTCGGCAAATATCAATGCATCAGCTAAAGGTTGGGCGTAAATACAGGTGCGCTGTAAAAGCTCCTTACCGAGTCCGAGCCCCCGATACTCAGGCAATACCCTCAAAAATGGAATACAAAAACTTTCATTAAACGGGAACGCGATAACAGAGCATACCCCGCACAAGCCGTTTTCATTGGATGCGGTGATGTACGCAGCATTATGCTGAGTGTTACCATGCTTCTGTCCGGCTGCAGCGCACGCATCTGCGTCAAAAAATGATGCCTGTCCGATGAGTCGTCCTGCTTCAATCGCTGCCTTTTCTTTAAATGAGATAATCTTATTGTTGTCACTAGAGGATTCTTCTGTTTTATAGATAAAATTCCGTACCAATTCAGTATTCAATGCATCGTGTTTTTGAATCCGAAACGTAAAATCTTCCTGCAAAAGCTGAGTTTCCGTTTCTTCTTCAAAACTGATTTTTTCCAGTCCCCAGAGTTTTCGCAGATCATTATACCATTCGTACACGGCAGCCTTCATCTGCTGATCCTTGAAGCGGTACCATTCACGTTCAACAGCAGGAGCAGCTCTCAGCACTTCTTTATACCGGCGGAACACGCCTTTCCGCTGACCGAGGGCATTCAGCAGCGCCTCCCTCAGCAAAGGATTATGTACCCGTGCGGTAAACTGCTCCATTACACGAAACCCTTGAGCGGAAGTCCAGTCGGGGAGATCGTAATAGCGTTGGTCGTCGATAACGGTCTCATAATCATCATCAATGGCATCCATGTCGACACAGATACCTTCGAGCGCATCGAACGAAAGAATTTGATCCTGATTTTCCATCGAAAACATAATATCATCGATTATTTCAGGTGATAAAATAAATGTCATACCATTTGATTATATCATAAAATAAGTGTAAAATACAGGTCAATTATCTCTAAAATATGGGAGGTCGTATATGAGCGATATTGTGTATATTGAAGGACGCGAGATTCTCGATTCCCGCGGAAATCCTACGGTTGAAGTTGATGTTGCATTGAGTGACGGCAGCTTCGGCCGCGCTTGCGTTCCGTCGGGAGCGTCTACCGGCGAGTTTGAAGCGTTGGAGATGCGCGACGGTGATGCGAAACGCTATAGCGGTAAGGGGGTGCTAAAAGCTGTCGATAATGTGAATACCGTTATTGCAGAGGAGCTTGAGGGAATGGATGCCTTGGAACAGGCGGAAATTGACCAGACCATGCTCAATCTGGACGGAACACCGAATAAGTCAAAACTTGGCGCCAATGCGATGCTTGGCGTTTCGATGGCTGTGGCTCGTGCCGCCGCCGACTATGTCGGTTTACCGCTGTACCGCTACTTGGGCGGTGCACATACGCTGCAAATGCCGGTACCGATGGCGAACATCATTAACGGCGGCAAGCATTCCGACAACAAAATCGACTTTCAGGAATATATGGTGATGCCGATCGGCGCCGAGTCCATTCACGAAGCGGTGCGCATGACGGCGGAAGTATTCCATGCGTTGAAAGGCCTTTTAAAGGCGGACGGTAAGGCAACCTCTGTCGGCGATGAAGGCGGTTTTGCTCCGGATATCGATAACGAAGCGGCGTTGGAGTATATTATGAAGGCTATCGATAAGGCAGGCTACAAGCCGCGCACCGATATTGCCATCGCGCTTGACTGCGCTTCTTCCGAATTGTTCGACGAGGGCGGACGCAAAGGCTATAAATTCTGGAAGTCCAATCCCGACAAGCTGTTTACTGCGGATGAGATGATCGAAATCTACAAAAAGTGGATAAACACTTATCCGATCGTTTCTATTGAAGATCCGCTCGATCAAAATGATTGGGAGGGCTATGCCCGTCTGACCAAAGAACTCGG